>NZ_JZIR02000199.1:0-778 GCF_000961955.2 Hymenobacter sp. AT01-02 | reverse complement strand
GGGGATGTGCTCAACACCACCGCCCGCATTTAAGCCCAGTGCAACGCGCTAGGAAGCCAGTTGCTAATATCGGAAGTTCTCTATCAGCAGTTGGAGCCGCAACCGGCTGGCCAGTTTGCCCGGCGCGGCCAACTGGTACTACGTGACAAGGCCTAACCTACAGCCGTGCTTGACGTGCAAAAAGCCATCCGCCCCTCTACACCGAGTTGTTTTGGTTACTTGAAGAAGCAGTATTTGACAAAAGAAAAACTGTATGGGCCTTAAAAATGGTCAATGTGTTTAAGGGCCATACTATCAAAGTGCGGTGTACGATGAAGGCCGTTTAAATTAACCGCCTACCCTACCTTGTCCGGAAATAAGTTGACTGTTAGTCGATTACTACGACCACCTTGCCCTTGATCTTGCCCTGGCTGGTTTCCTGGTAAGCCTGTTGGACGTTGGCCAGGTCATACACCTTTTCCACCGGGATTTGCAGCTGCTGCTCGGTCAGGGCGGCTAGGGCGCGAAGGCCCGCGGCGGTGGGCGTTAGAATGAGAATCTGGTGTTTCTGGCCCGAAAACAGGTTGTGGAAAAACGCCCCAACCAGCCCCAGCGGTGAGGGCAGCATGCTGACAAACGTGGCCCGGGGTTTCATTAGCGGCCGAGCCGCTTTGAAGGCCAGCTTGTCCGATAGGTCGATGATGACGTCGAAGCGCTGCGGCAACTGGCTGAGGCGCTGCTTGGTGTAGTCCACCACCGCATCGGCGCCTAGTTGGGTGGCGCGGAGCGCCCCGCCGGG
>NZ_JZIR02000198.1:0-5459 GCF_000961955.2 Hymenobacter sp. AT01-02 | reverse complement strand
GCGGCGCGAGCATACTTTGCCGAATCGGTAGAAACCCGCGGCCTACCCGACAATGCCTACCTCTATTACAACCTAGGCACGGGAGCTACGCCGTCGCCGCCTGCCTCTAGCTTCGATGCCGCACAATTTCTCTCCTTCTTTGGCCGCGCCAACTACAGCTTTAAGGACCGCTACCTCCTTACGGCTACGTACCGCATAGATGGAGCATCTCGCTTTGGGGCCAATAATAAGTATGTGCAGACTCCATCGGCGGCATTGGCTTGGCGCGTTTCGCAGGAAGATTTCTTGCGCGACAACTCTGTTATTTCCGACCTGAAGCTGCGCTTTGGCTTCGGCCGCACTGCCAACAGCAGCATTGGCAACTACCAGTCGCAGGCCCGATTGGGTACGAATAGTTACATTTTTAACGGGGTGCGGGCCACGGGCACGACCATTAGTACCTTAGCTAACCCCGACTTGCAGTGGGAAGAGGCCATGCAGTACGACTTGGGCCTGAACCTGAGCTTGTGGCAAAACCGGGTGGCCTTCGAGGCAGATGTGTACCGCCGCAACACCGACCGCTTGCTGCTGGCGGCCCCCGTACCTCGCACCAGCGGCTACGGCAGCATCACTACCAACATCGGCGGTATCCGCAACGAGGGGCTGGAACTGGGGCTAAACACGGTGAACGTGGACAGCAAGAACTTCACCTGGTCAACGGTCTTCAACATCTCCTTTCTCAAGAACCGAGTGCTAGCCCTCGGCTCGGCAAACGACGACATTTTCCCCGGCCCCAACTTCCTCAACGAAACCAACGTGCTGCGCGTGGGCCAGCCAGTAGGCTCCCTTTTCGGATTGGAGCGTGAGGGTACATGGAGCTCGGCCGAGGCCGATGAAGCCCGGCGCTACAACCGCCTGCCCGGCGACTTGAAGTTCAAGGACCAAAACAACGACGGCCAAATAAACGACAGAGACCGTGTGATTTTGGGCAAGAGCATTCCTACCGGCTACGGTACGTTTAGCAACACCTTGCGCTACCTCAACGTGGACCTGACGGTGGATTTGCAGTTTACTTACGGCAACGACGTGATGGACCTAACCCACCACTCGGCGCTGGACCGCACAGGCCAGGCCAACAGCTACACCCGCGCCGTTACGGAAGCCTGGACGCCGGATAACCAGAACACCAGCATTGCGCAGGTGCGCCCCTCCTACCTCTCCTACGACTCCCGTATTGACTCATACAAAGTACAGGATGGCTCTTTCATCCGGGGCCGCAACTTGGTGCTGGGGTACACCTTCCCTTCCTCTACGCTAGAAGCCATCAAGCTGAGCCGCCTGCGCCTGTACGTATCGGCCCAGAACTTCTTCCTGCTGACCAAATACAAAGGGTACGACCCGGAGACGTCGACCTACACCAACGCTTTCGCGCAGGGTATTCAATTCTTTGACTACCCCAAGGCGCGCACTGTTACGGCTGGCCTAAACGTCTCCTTCTAATTCCCACTCCACTGCCTTTGTTATGCTACCGACCTTTCGAAACTTTACCAAAACGGCGCTGTGCGCAGGCTTGCTCTTAGCGGCCATCGGCTGCCAAGACTTCCTTGAGGAAGATAACCGCTCTACCCTCACCCAAGAAAACTACTTCACTTCGGCGGCCCAAGCGCAGTCGGCCATTGATGGTCTGTACAACCGCCTACGCATCATGAACGCCGAAACCGGCTACGGCGAATCGGTGTGGATTGGGGTGGAGCTAATGGCCCTGCACGCAACGACGCTGGGGCAGAGCTTCAACAACAACCAGATTATCAACCAGAGCATTGACCCTTCCAACCCCTACTTTTCATCGGTGTGGAACAATGCCTACAACGGCATTGGGGCGGCCAACCTGGCCATTGCCCGCATTCCGGCCATTGAGATGGATGAGGCCAGGAAGAAGTCGTTGCTGGGCGAGGCCTACTTTATTCGGGCCTTTCTGTATTACCACCTGGTGCGCTTGTACGGAGATGTGCCCTTACTGACCTTGCCTATTGATGCCTCCAGCCCCGACCTATACCCGGAGCGCGACCCCCAGGCCGAGGTGTATGACCTCATCATCAGTGACCTGCAAACGGCCGAAGCGGCTGGTCTACCCGCTGTAGACCGCACCGGGCGCATTTCTACCGGCGCGGTAAAGTCCTTGCTGGCCAGCGTGTACCTGACCACCGCGGGCTACCCCCTGCGTATTCAGGCAAATTATCAGAAAGCCGCCGACAAGGCCGCCGAGGTAATTGACGCCAACAGCTACCCGCTCTTTGTTACGAAGACGGTAAAAACCAAGGTAGACTCGGCGGTGTACATCAACCTGCACAACAATGCCGGCAAAAACCAGGGCGAGCTGATTTTGCAGGCTCAGTATGCCTTTGGTATTGCCACCAACCAGATCAGCCACTACGTGATTCCCTACTTCGTGGGCATCTCGAAGTACAACGACGAGTACGGTTCGGTGGTACCCACGCCCGCCTTCTACGCGAGCTACGAGCCCGGCGACCTGCGCGCCAAAGAGCGTCAGTTTTTCTTTTCTAGCTACCCATCCAGCAAGAACCCCAACCAGATCGTCGACTTCAAAACGCAGGCCCTGTACAAGTACTTTCACGTGGAAAGCGCCACGGGCAATGGGCAATCGGACGAGAACTGGACGCTGCTGCGCATGCCCGAGGTGATGCTGATTTACGCCGAGGCCATCAACGAAGCCAGCGCCGCCACGCCCAAAGCCTACGAGCAGATTAATGCCATTCGGCGGCGGGCTATGCTTCCGGAACTGAGCGGCCTGAGCAAGGACCAGTTCCGCGAGGCCGTGTGGCGCGAGCGGTACCACGAGCTAGCCTACGAGAACAAGGCCTACTTTGACATGCAGCGCACGCGCAAAGCGTACGACGTGGTCAACAACCGCTTCGTGGACGTAGTCGGCTTCAAGGGCGAGGTAGGCCCCGCCTTCCAGGAGAAATACTTGCTGTGGGGCATTCCTTCGGCCGAAATCAACAATAACAAGAAGCTAACCCAGAATCCTGGGTGGTAATACGGTAATGCCAGGCCAAGGCTTGAGGCCGGTGAGCGGTAGTTCTGGGAATTACTACCGATTGCAGGATTCGCCTGGCCTGGCGTTTTACTACCGGGTGCTTATTCACCTCAAATAAGTGCTCGGTAGTATCTACCGTGTTGCACAACGCAAGTCATTAGCTTGCAGCGCTTCTGATACGCAATACCCTCTTTTTTACTGCACCCATAACCGGCCCATGCTAAGTAGTATTCCGTTCGCGCTATGTGCTTTGCTTCTATCGTTGTTGGCAGATAACCGGGGCAATATTTTCCCGAGTACCCCCTTGGGCCCAGCAGAGCGGACATTCTACGAAAAAGAGACCATTACCCGCAAGGGCTACACACTTACCTTCATTTCCAAGGACTCCGCGTTCAGCACTGCCACGAAGCAAAAGATGATTACCACCTTTTTCGAGGTGTACCCCCTGGAGGCCAAACGGTTCAACCCGCAAACGCGCAAGCAGATTACCTTCATTGTTGACCCGGCCTACGCGGGCGTAGCCGCCACCGACGCGGCGTAGCTACCTACAGCCCCAAGTGGCTGCGCGAGCACCCCGAGGACCTGGACGTGGTAACCCACGAAGTGATGCACGTGGTGCAGGCCTACCCGCCTAACTCGGTGGGCTGGCTCACGGAAGGCATTGCCGATTATGTCCGCTACACCTACGGGGTGAACAATGTACAGGCGAAGTGGGTGCTGCCTGCCTATAAGGCGGGGCAGAGCTACACCAACAGCTACCGAATTACGGCCCGGTTCTTTGTGTGGCTGGAAAAGAACGTGCGCTCTACCCTCATCAACGAGTTGGATGCGGCGGCGCGTGCTCACACCTACACCCCCGATATCTGGAAGCAAAAAACTGGCAAGACCCTGGATGAACTCTGGACGCTCTACGCCGAGAATCCGGCCCTGGAACTCACCTACCGCTAGGGCCTGCGCCTCGCCGGGTGGTACTACGGCCGTGCTGCTCTGCATTTTCTGGAAAACCAGGCGCTAACTATTCCGCGGCAAGTAGTATCCTTACCACCGACCCGCCACCCTTGCGCGTTGCTTTCCCTGCGTTTCTTCACCTTTCCCAACCGAATGTCTAAACGTCTTCCCGCGCTTGCAGCTCTTTTTCTGCTGGCGGCCCCTCTGGCCCCGGCGCAAGTAGCAACCACCACCCAAGACCCCGTGCAGTGGGTAAACCCGCTGATTGGCACTGACTCTAAGCCTAGCCTCTCCAACGGCAATACCTACCCTGCGGTAGCCCTGCCCTGGGGCATGAACTTCTGGATGCCGCAGACTGGCAAGATGGGCAACGGCTGGGCCTACCAGTACTCGGCCGACAAGATGCGAGGCTTCAAGCAAACGCACCAGCCTCACCCTGGATGAACGACTACGGGCAATTTGCTCTCATGCCCATCACCGGCAAGCGCGTGTTTGATGAGGATGAACGGGCCAGCTGGTTTTCGCACAAGGCCGAAGTAGCCGAGCCCAACTACTACCGCGTGTACCTGGCCGACCACGACGTGGTAACGGAAATTGCGCCTACGGAGCGTGCCGCCCGTTTCCGCTTCACCTTCCCCAAGACGGATAGCGCCTACGTAGTGCTCGACGCGCTGGATAAGGGCTCTTACGTGAAGGTGCTGCCAGAGCAGCGCAAAATCATTGGCTACACCACCCGCAACAGCGGCGGCATACCCAAAAACTTCAAGAATTTCTTTGTGCTGGAGTTCGACCACGACTTTACCAGCACGGCCCTCTACCAGGATAAGAAGCTGGCAAGTGGGGTGATGGAAGTGACGGCCAATCACGCCGGCGCCGTAGTAGGCTTCAAAACGCGCAAAGGGGAACAGGTAAATGCCGGGTTGCCTCCTCGTTTATCAGCCCCGAGCAGGCCGAGCTGAACCTGCGCGAAATTGGCACCAACAACTTCGATGCCATCCGCCAGCAAGGACGCACGGCCTGGAACAAGGCCCTCGGTCGCATCGACATTGAGGGCGGCACACCTGACCAGCGCCGCACGTTCTACTCCTGCCTCTACCGCTCCTTGCTGTTTCCGCGCAAGCTGTATGAGCTAGACGCTACGGGCAAGGTGATGCACTACAGCCCCTTCAACGGGGAAGTGCTGCCGGGCTACATGTACACCGATACCGGCTTCTGGGACACCTTTCGGGCCCTGTTTCCCTTCCTCAACCTGCTCTACCCCGATGTAAACACCGAGATTCAGCAGGGCCTAGCCAATGATTATAAGGAAGGAGGCTGGCTCCCAGAATGGGCTAGCCCCGGTTTGCGCAACGTGATGGTGGGCAACAACTCCGCCTCGGTGGTAGCTGATGCCTACCTAAAAGGAATTCGGGGCCAGGACATGAACGTGCTGTACGAAGCCCTGACCCACGGCGCCAACAATGCCGGGCCGATG
>NZ_JZIR02000197.1:0-1078 GCF_000961955.2 Hymenobacter sp. AT01-02 | reverse complement strand
CGACCCTGGACGAAGGATCTGCGGTTCATGGCGGTGGGTAGGATGGAGGTGGGAGGCACTACGCGGCTGCCTGGGCCGCCCAGCCACCCCGGTAGGTGACCAGTGCCCCGAGCAGCCGCGCGGCGGGTTACTTGGCTTTCGACACGGAGAAGGGAGCGGCATCGGCTTTGGTACCGCGGCTCTTGTTGGGCGTCGCGCTCATATCAAAGTCGAGGGTAGCGCCTTTCAGCAGTTCCCCATGGCTGAGGTAGTTCTTATCGTAGGTCTGGCCGTTCATCGTCAGCTGGTTCACGTAGCGGTTCTCGCTGGAGTTGTTGCTGGCGTTAAGCACGATGTCCTTGCCTGAGGGTAAGTGCAAGGTAGCCTTGGGGAAGAGGGGCGCCCCCAGCACGTACTGGTCGGTGCCAGGGCAGACGGGGTAGAAACCCAGCGCCGAGAAAACGTACCACGCCGACGTCTGGCCGTTGTCTTCGTCGCCGCAGTAGCCGTCGGAAGTAGGTAAGTACATGCGGTTCATTACCTCACGCACCCAGTACTGCGTTTTCCAGGGCTGTCCGGCGTAGTTATACAGGTAAGGCATGTGCTGAATAGGCTGGTTGCCGTGGGCGTAGTTGCCCATGTTGGCAATCTGCATCTCCCGGATTTCGTGGATTACCTGCCGTAATAGGAGTCGTCGAACACGGGGGGCAGGGTAAAGACGGTGTCTAGCTGGGCCACAAACTTCTCCTTACCACCCATCAAATCCACTAGTCCCTGCACATCGTGAAACACCGACCAGGTGTAGTGCCAGCTGTTGCCTTCGGTGAAGGCGTCGCCCCACTTGAAAGGGTTAAAGGGTTTTTGGAAGGTACCATCCTGGTTTTTACCTCGCATCAGGCCCGTTTCTTTGTCGAACAGGTTGCGGTAGTTCTGGCTGCGCTTGGCGTACAGGTTGATTTCCTTTTTGGGCCGCTTCAGCGCTTTCGCCAATTGGTAGATGGTAAAATCATCGTAGGCGTACTCCAGGGTGCGGGCCGCGTTTTCGTTGATCTTTACGTCGTAGGGCACGTAGCCCAGCTTGTTGTAGTACTCTACCCCC
>NZ_JZIR02000196.1:0-2767 GCF_000961955.2 Hymenobacter sp. AT01-02 | reverse complement strand
GCTTTTCTGGGCCTATGGTTTCGTGGGGCTGGGCAAGTTTATCGAGATTTTTGTTCCCTGGGAGTTGGTGCGCGACTACGTGCCGTTTGTGGTGGCACCGCAGTATGTGCCGCATGTCTACGGCATCGTGTTTACCCTGTTTGCAATGTTCTACTCCATTATTGGGGGAATGCACAGCATTGTACTAGGGGATATGATTAAGTACGCCATCATGACGGTGGCTTGCTTTTCTATTGCAATTATTGCCTATATCCAGCTGCAAGGCAAGCAGTTAGCAGTGCCAGAAGGATGGTTCAATCCTTTCTTCGGTTGGCGGCTAGGCCTTGACTGGTCGCGCCTGATTCCGGAGGTCAACAGCAAGATTGCCAGCGACGGCTACTCCCTGTTTGGCCTGTTCTTCATGATGATGGCCTTCAAGGGTATGTTTGCCTCACTGGCTGGCCCGGCGCCGAACTACGACATGCAGAAGATTCTCTCGACTCGCTCGCCGGAGGAAGCCAGCAAAATGAGCGGCTTCGTGTCCATTATTCTGCTCCCCATTCGCTACTCTCTCATTATTGGCCTCACGGTGCTGGGGTTGCTCTACTACCGCCAGATGAATCTGACGGACTCCACTGGCAGCATCGACTTCGAGCGAATTTTGCCAGCTGCTATCAATAATTTCCTGCCTACTGGCCTGTTAGGGCTGGTGCTCACGGGGTTGCTGGGTGCTTTCATGGGCACGTTCAGCGGCACTGTAAATGCTGCGCAGGCCTACATCGTAAACGATATTTACCTGAAGTACCTCAACCCTACCGCTACTACCCGTCAGATTATTTCCTTGAACTACGTGGTAGGCATACTGGTGGTGGTGGTGGGCGTGGTGTTGGGGTTCTTTGCCAAAGATGTGAACAGCGTGCTGCAATTCATCGTGTCAGCGCTGTATGGGGGGTATATTGCTTCTAACATGCTGAAATGGTATTGGTGGCGCTTCAATGCCACCGGCTTTTTCTGGGGGATGCTGATAGGCATTGTGGCGGCTATGCTGTTTGGATTTTTCATTCCTGCTGGCAACCTGCTTTACTTTTTTCCACTGCTGTTTGTCATCTCATTAGCCGGATCGGTGGTAGGCTCCTATGCCACGCCCCCCACCGATGCCGCGGTGCTTACCAACTTTTACCGCACGGTACGGCCTTGGGGCTTTTGGGGCCCTGTGCATGCACAGGTAGTAGCTGGGGACCCCTCGTTTCAGCCCAACCGCAACTTTCGGCTGAATATGTTCAATGTGGTGCTGGGCATCATTGCGCAGCTGTGCTTAACTATTCTTCCTATGTACCTGATTCTGATGCAGCAGCTACCGTTGCTTATCACAGTGGGTATACTGGCCGTGCTAGTCGTTATTCTGAAAAAAACCTGGTGGGACCAGCTCAGTGCCTACTAAGGCGCCACTGCCGCTTACCGCTTTGCTACGCCTCCGCAGCAGTCAACTGCTTAAATAGGAAACCGTCCCACTCATTTTCGGTGATAACGCTATGACTACTCTTTTTGACAACCGTTTTCGCGCGCTACACGCCCACCACGAATGCCTACTGTCGGCTGCTAACCTTCCGGAAGAGCTAGGCAACGGCGTTATCAAACGCTACCAGCACCCCGTACTAACAGCAGCCCACACGCCCCTTACCTGGCGTTACGACCTGAACCCCGATACCAACCCTTACTGCATGGAGCGTATCGGTATCAACGCGGCCTTCAACTCAGGCGCTATCAAGTGGAACGACAAGTATGTGTTAGTAGCGCGGGTAGAGGGTACAGACCGTAAATCGTTCTTCGCAGTGGCTGAAAGCCCCAATGGCGTCGATAATTTTCGGTTTTGGGAGTATCCCATTGTGCTTCCTGAAACCGACGAGCCGGAAACGAACATCTACGACATGCGCCTGACGAGGCACGCAGATGGCTGGATATACGGCCTATTCTGTACCGAGCGCCGCGACCCCACCGCCCCCACCGCCGACCAGTCGGCTGCCGTGGCGCGTTGCGGTATTGCCCGCACCAAAGACCTGGTAACGTGGGAGCGGCTAGGCGATTTGAAAACCAACTCGGCGCAGCAACGCAACGTGGTGCTACACCCCGAGTTTGTGGAAGGCAAATATGCCTTTTATACGCGCCCACAGGATAGCTTTATTGAGGCGGGTAGGGGTGGCGGCATTGGGTTTGCGCTTTCTGGCTCCATCGAGCAGGCTGAGGTGACGGAGGAAGTCATTATAGACCCAAAACGCTACCATACTGTGTATGAAGCCAAGAATGGCCTGGGGCCTGCCCCCATCAAAACCGAGCAGGGCTGGCTGCACCTCGCCCATGGCGTACGCAATACAGCCGCCGGTCTGCGCTACGTGCTCTACCTGTTCATGACCGATCTACACGACCTTACCCGGATTATTCATAAGCCCGCCGGCTACTTTATTGCGCCGGAAGGGGAGGAGCGCATCGGGGACGTCTCGAACGTGGTGTTCAGCAATGGTTGGATTGCGGATGCTAATGGTCAAGTGTTCATCTACTATGGCTCTTCCGATACTCGTATGCACGTGGCTACCTCTACCATCGATCAACTTGTAGACTACGTGACCAATACACCCGAAGACGGGCTACAGTCCCATTCTTCGGCACAGGCCATCTGCGAGTTGATCGGCCGTAACAAAGCTTTTCCTCGCGCCAGCCATCCTTTTTCCACTGCTACGCACTATAATGGGGTAGGGCAATAGGGACGCTAGTAGGGCAGCCCTACGCGCAC
>NZ_JZIR02000195.1:0-993 GCF_000961955.2 Hymenobacter sp. AT01-02 | reverse complement strand
CGATGCGCTTTCTGCCTTGCAGTATCTACAGGCGGCAGAAGTTCAGGGCCTACGGGCCTGCCGGGGGCGCAGGTGTATTGGGGTGGCTTGGAGGCGACGTGCATTGCCGGCTATAGATTGCTACAACGTGAGTGGCCTACCCTCACTGTCAAGGCCAAACCCTTCTGGAAATAGCCGTAGTAAAGAAGTCCCGTGGCGGACAGACCACGATGACCAGCTAACGATGCTTGTAGCGCCACGACCCCCGGTGAGTATTTTGTATAAACTAGGCCCGAGGCTAGAATAGTACGGGTTAGCCATGCCCATGCAGGTTCTTCCTACCCGGCGGGTGAGTGAGAACCCAAGGTGAGTCTGAAATTGCCGACCATCTTGGCATTTCTAAACGCACCGTGGAAAACCAGATTACGACCGCCTTGCCGCATCTGAAGATTTCCTTCAAGAACGATATGGGTTTGCTCTTCCTGCTAGGAAGTCAGTCCTAGTAAAAGTTGAGCGCATACGGGTACAGTAGTGCTTGCTTTTAGGCGCGTGTAAAGCGCGTTGCTCGGATTAGAAATCGTTAGGTGCTACTAATCCTTTCAAGAACTCTTCCCTCTACTAGCTGCGTGCTGTTAGGTGGTATCTCTTCGTCTTAACGACCAGGGCTTAAGCACAAATGCCGTTAACGCCGCTATTTTCCTAGCCCACCGGATCACGAATCCTTTACTCCACAAAGTGTGACCTACCAACTGAGCTGGACTAGTGATACGCCTTGGCGCGGCAACGTGAAGTTCAGTTCAGCCTGTCCGTTCCGGAGTTTGAGTTGGGTGGGAGGCGCTAGTTGGGCCAACTGGCCGGCTTGCGCTAAGGTAGCTTGCTGGCTTTCGGTAACTTGCTGAGGCGACCCCAGCACCCGCCAGGCGGTGTAGGCGTTGCTGTGTTGCTCATCAATGCGGTAGTGATGCAGCGTGGCGCGCTTGGCATTGGCAGGTAGGCCGTGCAGAGTCAGGGCCA
>NZ_JZIR02000194.1:0-2023 GCF_000961955.2 Hymenobacter sp. AT01-02 | reverse complement strand
GGCGGTTACGTAGTCGATGCCACCTTGCCTGAGGTAATGGTGGTATAAGCCTTCCTCCGACAGGCTGTCGTAGAGCTTCCGGAATTGAGCGCGGACGGCTGGCTGGCGCACATCCGGCAAGAGGAAGAAGCCCCAGTCCGTGCGCAGGAACGAGTACTTGCGCCCTTCATCGGCGAATGGAATCGGCTCAAGGTAGCGCAAGGCTTCGCCGAGTTGGCGGTAGCTGATCTTCGCCAGCTCCTGCACCAACTCGTCCTGTTGTTTAGCCGACGCTTTGCCCTGCGGGGCCAACTGCTGAAACAGGCTAGCCAAATCGTCCATACCCTCGTCGTTATTGCCAGCCCAGGAGGTAGCCCCGGTCGGCACCTGCTTCACCGCACCGCTCACAATAGTGGCAACTTGTTGCTGTACCTGCGGATCGGCACTCTGCAGCTGCCGCAGGTGCGCCAGGCTGCCGGTGACGCGGCCGCAAACTTGAGCAAGTAGTTGTTGCAGGCGCCGTTGATACCTAACCGGCAGAAGAGAGCGGACTTCTTCAGATAGCACTCCAGGTGCTTCGGGGTTGCCAGGAGTTGCTGCCATCGTTGGGAGTAGAACACGTCTAGAATCCGACCACTGGAGTAGCCGAGACGGTCGGAGCGTTGGTAGAGCAGCGTCCCATACTCCAGCGCCGTGACCTGGTCCAACGTCAGGGACCGGATAAGGCGATTCTCCAGCCGGTAACGGGCGGCAAAGGGCAGTTCGGTCTGCAAGCTATCGAGGGCCGCTCGCAACTGGGGCGTGCCCAGGTAATCAATGCCTCGTACCCGGCAGTAGGCGGTGAGCTCGGCCAGCGGCGGCAGGGAAGCGGTACGTGAACTGGGGCAAGGCCCGGTTGGGCGACTGCGCCCGGCCCCCGGTCCTGTTCGATGCTTAGTGCCTGTACACGGACCGGATCCCAAGCGTCAACTGCGCGAAGGGCGCGCAACGCCGTCGAGTCCACGGAACTGTGCAACAAGTCAAACAGATGATCGGCCTGCCCAGCGGGCACGACGCGCGGGTAGGAAGCACAAAGGCGGCGACCGGTTCGCTCCAGACGTATTGCTGGTACGTATTGGCCAGGTACACCAGCAGGTTCAGTTGGCTGGTGGGGTCGTAGTCGTCGTCCAGATGCCACGAAAGTTGATGCCGCTCATTCTCCGTCCCGATGTCCGTCCCGGTGAGCAACTGCAGCAGGTAGACCATCGACGCGCGCTCGGGATACTGGTCGAAACGCGTCCGCGCTTGGTATAGGGCAGCAGCAATGACCAGTAAGGCCTGTGGATCTTTGCGGGCCACCAACTCCCCGACGCGGCCGCGTCGAGCCCACTCCTGCCCAAAGAGGTCTTGCGCTTGATTTTCCAGCGCCGCCTTTCGGGCGGGTGAAATAGTCCGTATTTGAACCGTGGCCTGCCGCTGCTCTAGAGGCGTGATAAGGAAGGCCTTGGCGAGCGGTGAAAACCGGATCTGCGTACGGTAGCGGTTCAGAAAATCTCCAAACGCCCGGGCGGAAATGGCCGGGCTCAACGTGATCTCTTGTGCGGTGAACGCGCAGTTTTCCTGCACTAACCGCTGCGCAATGGCCGACTCTTGGGTGGGCAGCACATGGTACCCCAAGTGTTCTTCTACGACGTTGCGGCTGTCGAAATAAGGAGCCAAGTCAAACAAGGCTTGTACGTCTCCCTTCCGCAACCGGCTATCGAGCTGCGCCAGCATGGTGGTCTGTCCCACGGCAGGGAATGCACACCAGCTTGCCAACAACAATAAGCTCAACAGGCGGGCAATACGTACAATAGATCGGATCATGATTCGTGAGGAGGGAAAATCACGTAACTCTGCGCTTAGCTAAACTGGTAATGCGCCGTGGCAAGTTACTCCCTTGGAGGCAGAGGGAACAACGTTTTATTGGGACTGGGTGCCATTGACAGACGCAGGGGCTGAGCTGGTCTATCATGTTTTCTGCGTGATGCGCGCGAAACGTTACGGGTGCCTAATACCTGCCTAC
>NZ_JZIR02000193.1:0-1151 GCF_000961955.2 Hymenobacter sp. AT01-02 | reverse complement strand
ATAATTAAATAATTTATAGAAAACACTCTATCAATAAGCAGGACATTCCTTTGTGCCGCGCAAAAGCACCATTCCCCAGCTATCAGCCAACCTCCCGCTTTGAACCTTGGGCTGTAGCCCTACCACCGGTTCTTTAGAAGCATCTTTTCTACGCCTCCCCTTCCTGCATCCTAACCGAACCTGCCCTGACCAAGGTCGGGCCTAGCTTTGCCATGCCCATATAATCTGGCTGGTAGGCTGTCCTCTCCTGATCACTCTACTACTCCTTATGCCTGCACACGTAGTGAAAACCAGTCATCACAAGCACGCCGCAGCTCTGGCGCTGACCTTATCGGCCTAAGTGGCCCGGCACTGGCCTTACCAGTTGCTGAAGACTACGACAATAGCCCCGTACAGTCGGCCACCGCCGTCGATCAGGTCGTGAGTGGACGCGTAGCCGACAAAGCCGGTCAGCCCCTGCCGGGCGTAACTGTTCTGGTGAAAGGAACGACTACGGGCACGACCACGGACAGTGAAGGACGGTTTCAACTTACCGTTGCGAACCCAGCGCAAGCAGTACTGGTAGTTTCTTTTATTGGCTACCAAACGCAGGAGCTACGAGTAGCGGAGCAAAGCAGCTTGGAGCTGGTGCTTAAGGAGTCGGCTACCGGCTTGGATGAGGTAGTGGTAATTGGCTACGGTACCGCCAAGCGCGAAAACATCACGACGGCGGTGGCTACCCTGCCCAACCCGGAAAAGATTGCCAACCGCCCCCTGACCAACGTGCAAGACATGCTACAGGGCAACCTAGCTGGGGTAACGGTAGTGCAGAATGGGGGCGACCCCGCCGCCACGGCCCGGGTAGTTATTCGAGGCGCCGGCACCCTGAGCAGTGAGGCTCCCTTGTACGTGGTGGATGGTATGCCCTACTACGGCGGGCCGCTGAACCCCAACGACATTGCCAGCATTACGGTGCTCAAGGATGCCGCTTCGGCCGCCGTCTACGGCGCGCAGGCTTCTTCGGGCGTCATTGTCGTCACCACCAAAAGCGGTAAGAGTGGCGCCCCGCGCATCACCATCGACACCTACCGGGGCTGGCAAACGGCTCACCAAACGCCTGAGGCCTTGAACGCAGCCGAGCAGGCCGCTGCCTACAACCAGGCTGCCGACAA
>NZ_JZIR02000192.1:0-1705 GCF_000961955.2 Hymenobacter sp. AT01-02 | reverse complement strand
TGGTGACTGTCGGGCGCGTTTCCTGCCACCGTGCCCGGATATAGGCTTGCTCCTGCTCGGTAAACGGAGATAAGGCGCGCTGATCAGACAGCACCTTGTGCCATCCGCGCCGATGCAGCATGTGCCCCAAGTGGGTAAGTAGGGCCTGAAAATCGCTGAATACCCGTTTACCGGGGTTGTAGTGGACAATGGCGTAGCTGGGCATGCTCGCTGAGCCGGCCGGCGGGGTTTTCAAAATAGATGGTGTGCGAGGTAAGGGGCATGCGGAAAGAAAGCATGCTACCGGGTACGAAACAAGAAAGCGCGTAGTTCGCGGTGGCCTCGGGTCGTACGGGAGGGTCGTTACCCGATGCCTCACCGATGCTGGCTACCTTCTCCTTGCTAGCAATAATAATTATACGGTCACCAGTAAGTTGATGCCTACCACCCCAGTACGTAGAGCCGGAAGGCAACGTAGTTGATAGCCGCGCTGCAGGCCGCGCCAATCAGCACAATAACGGCGGCTCGCCACAGACTACCCGCGGTACTCAATCCCAGGGCCCGGCGGCCGATGAGTGTTAGGTAGCTGAACATCACTACCACTTGCAGCAGGGCCGCCAGATTGCTGGTGCCTGAAAAGGCGCCCCTAAATAGCACCAGTCCCAACAGCACCGCTACCCAGCAGATATGAAAGGCGGCACCTACGACCACCAGTACCATGAACGCTTCGGCATAATTCACCCGGCGCCGGCCATACATGCCCCACGCAATCAGCGAACTAAAGGGGTAGGAGCAGCAACAGCCACCACAGGTTTTGGTACTTGCCTACGTAGTGGAAGTAGGACTCCACCCGGACCAACTGCTCGGCCGTTAGGTACTTTGTAGCCGCTGTTGTAGACCGTGGCCGGTCGCTTCGTAGTAATGCCCGACGGTGGTGAGCAAAGTCGCGGCCCCCACGACGAGCAGCAGAAATTGAAAGGGGTTGAAGTACCGTTTGCGTCGGCCCGCCAGGTAGTCGGCCACGACCTGGCCCGGCCGCAACAGCACGTGTCCGGTGTAGGCGAAAATGCTTTTGTCGGCGTGGGTAAAGACGTGCAGCAGTTCGTGGAGCACATGCCTAACTGAGAGTCGATGCGGCCGTGGCTGGCCACACTGTGGGCAGTATTGTCCCTCCGCCATCGCCTGGCCACAGTTTAAGCAGGTGGCTTCGTTGGCAACCGAGTCGTGCGCATCAGCAGGCGAGGCTGCTACAACAGATTCCATGGGGTAGGGGGCTAAGATCAGGACTGGAGATGCAGAGTGCCGGCAGCCAGCAAGTAACTAAAAAATACGGCTAATACTCTCGTTATGAAGAGTAGGACATCCCAAGTGGGATCCATTGTTTGCCTGTAGTTGCTTTGGCCTTGTTGCTGTGTATCTCAGTAATAGAAACGCCCCAGCCAGATAGGAGAGTCATGTGCATCATCACCACCACTTGAGCCAGTGGTGATGATGCACATGACTCTCCTTCGCTAATCTATTGGTCTATTATGAACTGGAATGAACAGGCGAGTACGAAAAGCCGTCCAACTCATGCTATTTGACCCATATCGACTAGAAATCGCAGGTGTACCGTGTACCTTTGAGGTACTAGCACGGTAAGTCACCCAGCCGGCTTTGTCTGAAAAGACGAAGCCCCAAAGGCTGGCCGGCCTTGGGGGCTTCAGGAAGTGGGTGGATTCAGCAC
>NZ_JZIR02000191.1:0-7536 GCF_000961955.2 Hymenobacter sp. AT01-02 | reverse complement strand
GCGGGATGGCCACTTTGGCCGGTTGAGGTAGCCCGTGCGTGCTGAAGGCGGGGTCTACGCGGTTGACTACCCCCAGCACCACATCGCCATCCTTGATGAACGTTACTTCCCGGCGCGGGTCGTTGGGCTCAAACTCGTTGTACAGGCTCTGGGTTGGGTTATTAAAGCCGTAGCCAAAGGTGGCGCGGTTATTTTGAAATACATTGTTAGCAGTACCAGTCGAGATAGGGCCATAGCTATCGTTGGAAGCCGTGAACTGAATCTCAAACAGCGACTCGCTGCTGTTCTCGCCAATATCCTGGTGGATAGCGGCGTAGTTCGGGTACAGGCTGTACTGGCTCGACGTGATGACGGTGCTCGTCAGGTCGTACACTTCCTGCCAGGTATGGTTGTTGGTGTTGTCCGTGCCGAGCTGGTACATAATCACGCGGGCCAGGTAGCCGTTAGCAGCGCCTTTGGTGGCCCGGCCTAGGTCGCTTGAGGCGTAGGCACCTTTCTCTGGCAGCAGCGCAGCGGCAGCTTTCAGGTCTTTCTCGATGAAAGCGTACGTTTCGGCAATGGTGGTGCGCTTAACGTTGCCTGCATTGGTGGGCAGTACTGCCTGTTCAAAGAGCGGCATACCCCCAAAGGCCTTCACGAGATTGAAGTAGAAATACGCCCGTAAAAACAACGCCTCTCCCTTCAGGCGAGCTTTCAGCGCGTTGTCGATGGTGCCGGCGTCAATGTTGTTAATTACGGTATTTGCCCGGGCAATGCCCGTGAAGCTGTGCGTCCACAGGCTGGCAATAATCAGGTTCGTGGTCGGCACCGACCAGTTTTCGAGTTCACTTACAGCGGCGAAGTCACTGGGGCTGCTGCCCTTGTCCGCGTCGTCACTCATGACGTCGCCAAACATCCACTCAAAGTGAACCGTCACGAAGTCGCCAACGCCGAACTTGGGACCTTGGTCCCAGCCCGCAACCTCGTACACCGCATTCACAGCCTGCACCGAGTTGGTGACGTCGTTGAAGAGATTAGCTTGAGTAACTGTGCCCAAGGGTTCTTTATCCAGAAAGCTTTGGCAGCTTGGTGCCAGTCCTAATATCGCCGTAAAAGCGAGGAGGCGGGCTGTAGAAGAAGTTTTCATCGGAAGTGGCGGATGGGAATTGCGTTAGAACTGCACGTTGAAGCCTAGGGCGGTAGGTTCGCGGCTGGGGATAGTTGCCGTAGTCTACTCCGTAGGCCAGCGGGTTATTGTAGTAGCCAGAAGCCGAAATTTCGGGGTCCAGACCACGGTACTTGGTTATGGTGAACACGTTATCTACCGACGCGAATACCCGGAAGCCATTGATTCTGAATTTATCCAGCACTGTTCTCGGTAGCGTGTACCCTAGCTCCATGTTGCGGGCGCGCAGAAAACTGGCATCCTCCACGTGGCGGCTACTCAGATTGTCGTTGGTGGTGGCGTTCGACGTCAAGCGGGGCTGGTTGCTGTTGGGGTTGCTGGGGGTCCAGCGGTCCAGGCGGTCGGCGTAAAAGTTGGTCCAGATGTTGGCAATGGCGCTCGACTTATCCAGGTTGATAGCGGCGGCGTTTAGCGCTTCCGCACCTTGCACGCCGTAGAGCAGAATCTTGAAATCGAAGTTGGTGTAGGCCAGGTTCAGGGAGGCGCCGTAGGTGAAGTTCGGCGTAGCGCTACCTAGGTACGTGTTGTCGGTGGCGTCAATCTTACCGTCGCCGTTCACGTCCTGGTATTTCACGTCGCCGGCTTTGGCCTCGGGCTGAATGGGGGTGCCGGCAGCGTTTACATAGCCACTGGCCTCGTCCTGCGAGCGGAAGATTCCCAGCGCCTGCAAGCCATAGAAGTAAGCAATTTCGCGGCCTACAGAGGTACGGGTGGTGTAACCGACTTGCGTATTGCCACTGGCGATGGGGTTAGCACCACCTAAGTCGGTAATGACGTTGTTGATCTTGGTAAAATTCACTCCTGCGTTGTACTGGAGCTTGCCGAGTTCATTACGGTAGTTTAGGGCTAGCTCTAGGCCGCGGTTGCGCAGCGTGCCCACATTGGCACTGGCCGGAGCCTGCCCCAAGTAGTTGGGCACGGGCAGCAAGGCAATCATGTCCTTCGTGCGCCGCTCGAAAATATCACCCGTGAAAGTCAGCTTATTATCCAGGAAAGCAGCGTCGATGCCGAAGTCGGTCGTGACAGCGGTTTCCCATTTCAGAGCCGGGTTGTTCAGCGTTGCAATAGCTAGGCCCGGCGCCCGCGCCTGGTCGATGCCGAACACGTAGTTCTGGTTGTTGATAGCGGTAGAAGCGTAGCCGTAGTTAGGCGCCGCGTTCTGGTTGCCCACCGAGCCGAAGCTGGCGCGCAGCTTCAGTTGCGACACGGCCGTGGCATCTTTTAGGAAGCTTTCGTTGGAGACGTTCCAGGCGGCGCCCACCGACGGGAACACGCCCGTGCGGTTAGAGCCCAAAAAGCGCGACGTCTGGTCGAAGCGCAGGGTACCCGTCACGAGGTAGCGGTCACGGAAGTTGTAGTTGGCGCGGCCAAAGTACGAGAGCAGCGAGCCGTCGTACTGCGAGCTGCGCACAGAGGAGTTGGCAGCGCGGGCGGCTGAGATGTATTGCAGCGTAGCATCGGCGGGCACATCGTAGCCCGTTACCGAAATGCCGCTGCCGTAGCCGCGCTGCGCTTCCTGACCTAGGGTGAAGGAGAGGCTGCTGTTGTCGGCGAAGCTTTTGTTGTAGTTGAAGTAGTTTGACCACACCCAACTCACGTTCTCGATGCGTGACTCGATAAGGGCGCTTTGCGAGCGTTGGTCGTTGGGGCCTAGGTAGTACTGGGGCAGGTACACCTTGGGGTGCACATTGTTGTAGTTGATGCCGAACGTAGAGCGGAACGTCAGGTTCTTGAGCAGCGTCACGTCGAGGTAGGCGCTGGTAAAGAGCGTCGTGTTAGTCGTCTTATTGTACTTCTGCTCGGTCAGGTAGCGCGCCAGGTTGGGCGTGAAGCTCGTGATGTTGTTGTACGAGTAGCTGCCATCGGCATTGTAAGGCGAGCTGATGGGGTTGGCCTGAATGGCATTTTGCAGTACCGTGCTGTAGGTGGGGTTACCCGTGCCATCTCCCGCCCCGGTCTGGTTCGAATTGGTGAACGTGGCCGACACGCCCGCTTTTAGAAACTTGGTCAGGGTGGCGTCGTCGTTCAGGCGCACCACGTACTTCTTCAGGCCCGATTGCTTTACAATGCCATCCTGCTGGAAATAGTTGCCGCTAATGAGGTAGCGGTTTTGCTCGGTGCCGCCCGAAGCCGACAGGCTGTAGTTGGTAACCAAACCTTTCTGCAGCACCAGGTTCTGGTAGTCGAAGCCCGACGCTTGGCCTTGTAGGGCGCTATTCAGAAGAGCCGTGTAGTCAGCGGGTACGACGGCGTTTTCGTTGGTGTAAGCCTCCGTCACGAGGGTCGCGTACTGCTGAGCATTGGTCAGGGGCAGCGTGCGCCGAATCTGCTGAAAGCCCGTGTAGCCAAACACGTTGAACTGGGTCTTGCCAGCCTTGCCGTGCTTAGTCGTGATGAGCACCACGCCATTTGCCCCGCGCGAGCCATAAATCGCCGTAGCCGAAGCATCTTTCAGTATTTCGGTCGACTCAATATCACTAGGTAGCAGAAAGCTGATGTCGCCGATTTGCACGCCGTCCACCACGTACAGCGGGTCGCTGTTGTTGATGGTGCCTACCCCTCGCACCCGAATGCGGGTACCGGAGCCCGGCTGGCCGCTGTTAGACGTAATATCGACGCCCGCTACCCGGCCTTGCAGGGCCTGCACGGGGTCAGCAGTAGCTACCTGTGTAAGTTGGGCCCCGGTCACGCTGGCCACCGAGCCCGTTAGGTCGCTCTTGCGGGCTGTGCCGTAGCCACTACCACCACGTCGCTCAGTGTTTGCGTATCCGCTGAGAGGGTGATACGAAAGGTAGTTTGCGTTCCGATGGACACTTCTTGGGTTTTAGAGCCTATCGAGCTAATTACCAACGTATTAGCATTGGAGGGTATACCCAGTTGAAAGCTGCCATCGGTGCCGGTCGTGGTGCCGGTAGTAGTGCCTTTCACTAAGATAGTGGTTCCTGGCAGGGGTTCCCCTTTGGAGTCGGTTACAACGCCTTGCACAACTCGTTGCTGCGCAAATGCGGCAGTCGTACTGCAAAGCAATACCGCCATGGTCTGTAAAGAGTCCTCATAAACAAAGAATAGGTGGAAGTAGAGGACCAAAAGTGCAGTGATTTTTTACATAGTATATAATGATATTTTACCCTTCTCTTGTATTAAAAGAGATATTTTGTGAAATCAGTTGTGCTTAAAATTCACAAAGTACTAATATTCAATAATTTGTTATATAGTTTACTGCAGTGCTTATATGTGTAATTTTATGGTATAAATTTACGAATCGATAATTTACTATTCTCTTAGTAGGCAGTAGTGTTGCTTTACCACGTGAACTATTACCGCGACACTTCTCCGCTGTTGATTTTCATCTTTTCATATCGGGTAACCCTCTTTATCGAATGCGCAGAAGATTCCCTATCGACACATGTATTATCATGGGTGGCTTATTGACATTTGCTTCAACGGCTACGGTCCAGGCTCAGCAAGCCCGCGTGGAGAAACTGTCTGATGGTATGCTCGTGCACCTACCGCCCGGCAGCACGCACCAGGCTCGCACCATTCGGTTGCAAGTGGTAGGAGAGCACATCCTGCACGTGCAGGCAAGCCCTCTCGACACGGTATCGACGGTAAAAAGCCTGATGGCCGTAGAGCACAAGCCTACCTCTACCAAGTGGCAGTACAAGAGCAAGAAAGATCAAGCCAGCATCAGTACGCCCACGCTCACGGCTACTGTGGCGCTGCCTACCGGCGCCATCACTTTCACCAATGCCCAAGGCAGGTGCTGCTGCGCGAACCTAGTTTTGGCGGCAAAACCTTCCGGCTCACCATGGCCGACGGGCAGCCTTTTTACGAAGTCACGCAACAGTTCGAGTCGCCCACCGACGAGGCACTGTACGGCCTGGGGCAGCACCAGAACGGGGTGATGAACTACAAAGGTCAGCAAGTAGAGCTGGCTCAGAACAATACCGACGTAGCCGTACCCTTCCTATTGTCGAGCAAGAACTATGGCGTGCTCTGGGATAATTACTCTATCACGAAAGTTGGTGATACACGTGACTACGAGCCACTTTCCACACTGAAGCTCTACTCTAAGACGGGCGAAGAAGGCTGGCTCACTGCTACCTACGTCAATAAGAAAAAGCCCAGCGAGGTAGTGGTACAGCGGCCCGAGTCGGTGATTAATTACGAGTACCTAGAAGACCAGAAAAACTTCCCGGCCACGGTGAAGCTCGGCGACGTGCTGGCTACCTGGGAGGGTAGCATCGAGTCGGGCACTACTGGCTTGCACCACTTCTGGCTGAAAAACGCCGGCTACGCCAAGCTGTATATCGACGGTAAGGAGGTCGTAAACAAGTGGCGCCAGGCCTGGAACCCCGGTACTTCCGTGGTGCCCATTCAGCTGGAAAAGAGCCGCAAATACAGCCTCCGGCTAGAATGGGACCCTGATGGTAGCGAGTCCTACCTGGGACTGCGGTGGCTGAGCCCATTGGTAGGGGCAAGCCAGCAGCAGTATGGTTTCCGCTCCGAAGCCGGCCGCGACCTGAACTACTACTTTGTGCAGGGTAGCACGGCCGATGAGGTCATTAGCGGCTACCGCACCATCACGGGGCCAGCGCCAATTATGCCCAAGTGGGCCATGGGTTTCTGGCAAAGCGGGATCGGTACAAAACGCAGGACGAGGTGCTGACGGCCGCCGTTGAGTTTCGCAAGCGCCAGATTCCGATTGACAATATTGTGCTCGACTGGTCGTATTGGAAGCAGGCTGAGTGGGGCAGCCAGGCGTTTGACCCGGTGCGCTTCCCCAACCCCGAGGGCATGATCAAAACCCTGCACGACCAGAACCTGCACTTCATGCTTTCGGTGTGGCCCAAGTTTTACGAGGGCATTCCGAACTACAACGACTTTCTGGCTAAAGGCTACCTCTACAAGCGCAACATCGCCAACCGCACCCGCGATTGGATTGCCCAGGGCTACACCTCCACTTTCTACGACGCCTTCAACCCGCAGGCACGGCAGGCCTTCTGGAATCTGCTCAATACTAAGCTATTCACCAAAGGCATTGACGC
This sequence comes from Hymenobacter sp. AT01-02, assembly GCF_000961955.2. Taxonomy (NCBI): domain Bacteria; kingdom Pseudomonadati; phylum Bacteroidota; class Cytophagia; order Cytophagales; family Hymenobacteraceae; genus Hymenobacter; species Hymenobacter sp. AT01-02. Next base: position 1,323 of record NZ_JZIR02000191.1, on the reverse strand, counting down.
GTGGTGGATGGACGCATCTGAGCCCGATATCTACTCCAACACCAACGTAGAAACGCGCAAGCAGCTCATGACGCCTACTCACCTGGGGTCGTCTACGCTGTATTTTAATGGCTTCCCGCTGCAAAACGCCAAAGGCATCTACGAAGGCCAGCGCGGCAGCCAGTCCAATCAGCGGGTGTTTCTGCTCACGCGCTCGGGCTACGCGGGCTCGCAACGCTACGCGGCCGCCATCTGGAGCGGCGACATTGCCTCACGCTGGGAAGACTTTAAAAATCAGATTCCGGCGGGCTTGAACTTCTCCATGTCGGGCATTCCGTACTGGACCTCCGATATTGGTGGCTTTGCCGTGGAGCATCGCTACGAAAAAACTCCGATGGTGGCCCAAGACCAAGAGGAGTGGCGCGAGTTGAATGCACGCTGGTACCAGTACGGGGCCTTTTGCCCGCTGTTTCGGGTGCACGGGCAATTTCCCTTTCGCGAGGTTTATAACATCGCGCCTGAGGGGCATCCGGCCTACCAGAGTATGCTCTACTACAATCAATTGCGCTACCGTTTGATGCCGTATATCTACTCGTTGGCGGGGCAGGCCCACCACCAGAACGGCACCCTCATGCGCGGCTTGGTGATGGACTTTGGGCGGGATGCTGGCGTGCGCAATATCAGCAATCAATTTATGTTTGGGCCGAGTTTGCTGGTAAACCCCGTGACGGATTACCGCGCCCGTAGCCGCTCGCTCTACCTGCCCGCGGGTACGGGTTGGTTTGACTTCTACTCAGGCCAGCACCAGGTAGGCGGCCAGACTCTCACGGTAGAGGCCCCACTGGAGCGCATGCCGCTCTACGTGCGCGAAGGCTCGATTCTGCCCTTCGGCCCCGCTATGCAGTACACTACCGAGAAGCCCGTTGACCCGGTGACGCTCTACGTATACACCGGCAAGGACGGGCAGTTTACGCTCTACGAGGATGAGAATGTAAACTACAACTATGAAAAGGGCGCTTTCTCTACCATTCCACTGACTTACGACGAGAAAGCCAAAACGCTAACCATCGGTGAGCGGAAGGGTACGTTCCCCGGCATGTTGGCCCAGCGCACGTTTCGGGTGGTGTGGGTGAGTCAGATCCGGCCCGTTGCCTGGAACCCGGATGCTTCACCTGCCAAAACAGTGCAGTATTCCGGCGCTGCCCAGGCTGTGAAGATGGACTAACCACGGCCTTAGTTAAAAGGTTGGTACAAAGGTTAGACGGCGGGGCAAAAACCCGCTCTCACCTTGAACTATATGCAATGCTCTTATATCCAATAAATTAAACTTTCACATGGTATTCC
>NZ_JZIR02000190.1:0-2274 GCF_000961955.2 Hymenobacter sp. AT01-02 | reverse complement strand
CTTTTGATTAAGTCGGCCATTTACCTTCTTAAGCAGTCGTCGCTTGGTGGAATCGGGCTGCTCGCTGCCGGAGATGACGCGAGTGATAATGGCCTCCACGTCGGCGTCGGAATAATAAATCTTGTCCACTAACTTCACCCGAAGGGAGGGCTGCACCAGTAAAAAGCGAACTTTCTGGTACACGTCAGGTCCCCACTCTGACCCGCCGAGGCTGTCGAGTTGGTGTGGACGGTAGAAAGCGGTAAATACCGCATAGGCCGCTTGTTGGCGCGGGGGTAAGCGCGCCAGTTCGTCTGAGGAAATGGGCGTAGTTTGGTCCCGTAGGGTTTGAAAAAAGCGTTCCAGCTGTGCCGATGACTGCGCCCGATAAGCCGCTTCCAACTGGGCGCCCAATGATTGCGCTTGCGTAAAGAAAGCGAGGAAAAGCAGAGGAAGAAGGCTGTAAACTGCTTTCATAAGCATAGGTATCAAGGCAAGTTCGGACAACAGGGAGAGGTAACTAGCCTTCTACCTTCGTGCGTGAAAGATACACTGCAATAAGGTTATCGCGTCGTGTCTATAAAAGCCTTTCTCTCAATAAAACACCATCCTCCAAGCTTAACGTTTTGGTAGTCCAGAGTCGGTATTATTCCGAGGTCGGGGGTATAACTCCCATTATGTCAAGCGACTTTTCCGCGAAATCTCTAAACTTGGCTATTCGTGCTTTTCTTTGAATATTCTTGTTAGCCTTCTTTTAAGAGAGATTCAGTTTGCGACTTCCCTACTCCGCTGCTCTACAGCTATTATTGCTCCTTTTCACTTGCACCCAGTGTCGGCCCGACAATCAGGCTCAGCACCCATTGACTTAGAAGCAACCACTGATACGCTTGAGGTAACTTCTTATGAAGTTAAAAAAGAGATTGGCCCTGCCTTAAAGAATTGGCAAATCCACGAAATTAATCAGGAGGTAATAGCAGTTCCTTCGGGGTGGAAGCAACAAGTTGACGGACTCGTATTCCACTTAATTCCTCCGCATAGCCATGACGAGCGGGAAGGCTTATCATTTATGCGCTATGAAAAGGATGACCCGACGATCAAGGATGATCGGTTCGTTTGGCAACGCAGCAGACACATGCTTTCGAGTTTCAAAGTGATGACCAGTGACACGCTGCAGAAAGTAGAGCGTCAATCAGATACCCTTTATGAACAGAATACTACCTTGTTGAAAAAGGGGACTCTTTATCAAGGATATTTTCTAGCTTGTGTTACGGATAGCATGATTTATGAGTACAACTTAATCTTAGCGCAGGCAAAGGTTAAAGACTACTCAGGAGACCTGAAGCAAGATATTCTCACGAATCTGCAAATTGGTAAGCAGTATTTATTCTTCGGAGACGATAACCCGGTGCGCAGAATCATCTCGCTCAAACGGTCAGCATTACAGGGTGAACGATAGGCTAGGTCGCTCGTTGTCTGAGAAGCTGCATTATGTTAAGCAACTTTTCTTAGAAGGTAGCCAAGCTAGTAGATAGGTTTTTCTGCTTTTTGTCTAACTCGCTTCCATCTCAAAAAAGCAAGTCAATATCATTCTATTCCTTACCTCTTGCTTATGCATTTGACTCCCGAAGAGACGCAGCTCATTGGTGATTGGCTCCTAATCGATGGAAAGATGCAGGCGGATGTGAACGCACAACGCATCTTGTAGTTACTCAAGCACCAATTGCAATTCGTGGCCGTGGAGCAGAATGGTTGGGGGCAGTTATATCAGAACCCAGCGGATAGCTGCTATTGGGGACTCTCCTTTCCGCAAGGGCATCTTCAAGGTGGCGGCCCACCAACCCTCACACGTTTGAAGCAAGAAGAAGTTAGCCAGCAGTACAGAGTAAGCGGTTAACTAAGGTTTTCATTGCTTAAAGGCATCAATAGCGAAAACGCTATTTTACATAAGATTTACTTTTCGGACACTTACTTTAACTGAATGGAGCCTGTATCTAATGCCGCAGAGTTACAAGCTGAAAACCAAGCCCTACAGGCTCAGCTATTGGAGCGTAGTCAACAACTTTACGAAGCACTCAATGCCTTGGCTGGCATGTGGAATCAATATTGCCCTCCTCCCTTTACTCATGAATGTATGACGGCAGGAGAAGATGCCGAGGCGGTCTTGCAGGCATGGCAGTTACTACGGTCAGATCGAACAGCCATTGACTGCTGGGATCTTGCGCCCGAGGAGGAGATGCCCCCTACCAATAAAGTCGTTGCTGGCTAAAAAAATAGGATTTGCGAAGTAAGTTGCAA
>NZ_JZIR02000019.1:0-73603 GCF_000961955.2 Hymenobacter sp. AT01-02 | reverse complement strand
GGCCTGCCTACTTGCGGAAGCCTTCTTTCGGCCGAATAGTGAAGTTGCGGTTCACGTTGAAACCGAAGTAGATGTCGCCGTTAAAGAAGTTGCCGCGGGTATTGGCTACAAAGTGGTTCTCAATCATACCCTGCGAGTTGGTCACGTGCAGCTGAAAAATGTGTCCTCCGGTTTCGATATCGAAGCCCAGCGCTAGGGCATTGCGCACGCCAGTGGGCATAGTGCCTGGTACCAGGTAGTAGTACTCAGCGTTGATGGAGGTGCGCTTGGTGAGTTTCTGGCGTCCGCCAACCCCAATGGCGTACACGTCATTCGACTGTGTATTGTCCTGCACCAAGTTGCGGTGAATCAGCGTCGGCATCAGCTGCAACGACAGGTTGGGGCTGAACTTACGCGCAATCAGGGCCTGGTAAGAGTAGGTAAGGCGCCGCGGCACCGTATACCACGACCGGTCGTCGCGCAGCATATTCATGGCCGAGCTGGCAAACAGCGTAAGGCTTACCGGCATTATTTTGCTACCTGTCGTTTGGCGGATGGCGCGGTATTTCACAAAGCCATCCAGCGTTTTCTCGATGGAGCTACGCCCAATACCTATTTCTAGCTTATTCGTGAGGGCATACTCCAAGCCCAAGCGAATGGAAGCCTGATCGAGCCCGAAGAAGTTATAGGCGCCACTATTGATTGTGCCAAAGCGGTGCGAAATCAAAAACACCATAGTCCCTTGGCCCGGCGTTTCTACCGTGTGGCCGCTAATCAGGCGGGTGCTTTTGAAGGTAGCCGTTACGGGTTCTGGGGTAGTGACGGGCGTTTTCTGGTTTTCCAGCTGCCCAAGCAGGTCATCCTGAGCCCAGGCCGGTGCGGCCCAGGTAGCCAGCAGAAACACGAGGAAAGAGGCCAACCAGCCTCGGTAGTGAGGAAAAATTGTTTGCATAGAAAGAAAGCAAAAGCGGACAGTAACAAGGGCCGAAAAAGCGGCGCTACTTGCACGTAACAGGATTTATTTAACCGTGAGCTGTGATACTGCCTCGCACGTCATCACCACCTTGATGCCTACTATTTTGGCAATATTCTCACGTACTAGCAGGGGAATCTCAATGCCATAATCGGCGGGAGCCACGCTGAAATAGGCATTCACCATGAGTGTGCCTTTTTGCTGCTCTAGAGCTCCGGCAACGGTCATGTGCTTAGTTATGCCATGAATCGTCAAGTCGCCCTCCACTGTCACCCGTTGCGACTGGCCTTTAGCTAAGGCGGCGGCATCCAGGTCTAGTATTTTTCCCTTGAAGGTTGACTTTGGCAACTGGTCAGATTCCATGTAGTTCTCGTTGAAGTGCTCCTGCATGAGGGTGCGCTTGAACTGGAACGACTTGATGGGGATTACGAAGGCTATTTGGTGGCTTTGCAGATCTACCACTGCGGCAGCCTGCTCAGTATGAGCTTCGATATCTTCTAGGATGCTACTAGAAAAGAAGCTGACCGTTCCCTTTTGGGTCATGTATTTGCCCTGCGCCTGGCTGGTGGAGATACCTCCAATAACAAGCAACAGGCCACAGAGGGGTAAACGGAGGTAGTGAACCAAGCTGTGCATCCTACCTTAGTTGTTAGGTGCGCCAGCATCTACCCATTTTTGCAACAGCTCAATATCACAGTCCGACAGCTTCTTACCTCCCTGCGGCATGGGATTATAGCCAGGCAGGTGCTTTACATTTCCCATCAGCTCGCCTGAGCGGATGTACTTCTGGATTACAGAAAAGTCTTCCAGGTTGACGCTACCCGTCACGAGTACCGAATTGTGGCAGCTACGACAGTTTTGGGTTAGCAGAGGCGAGATGGAAGCGCTATAGGAAACTACATCGGGAGTAGTACATGGCACCTTGGGGCCCGCTATTTCATCTGCCTTATCGTAGGCGCAGCTGCTGAGAAAGAGCATCAGCAGCGCACTCAAAACAGTAGAGAGTTTAATCATTGAATGGATGTGCAGGAGAAGAGTAGCACAAGCTTTTGGGATAGCGCGGGCTTACTCGTGTAAAGGATATAAGGAGCAGAGAGGCTATACCAGCATAGCCCGAGAACTCAGAAAAAGTAGATTGTCAGCAATACGGCTCGTGGAGCAGCCTCAACCTTTTGCCCGGAGGCAGGCTTGTTGGTAATAGCTTATTGGGAGATGGACGCAGATACTATGGGCATGGTACTATCTGTCCCATTATTGGAAAAAACTGGATTTCGCACTGCTGATGTAGTGAGTGATAGTTACGGGAGCAAGCATCTGTTGAAACCCACGTCTGTTACCAATTTGCGTGGATTCCAGCCACATTCGCTGCCTATTGCCTTGCGTAAGCAACAAAGGAACGACTTGCCGATTTTGATCATAATGGGAATATTAATCCCATTATGCTACTCAAAACTACAGGGTTTACATTCCAAAGTATCAAACGATAGTTGCCTTTTAGCTGAACAGTATAAATCACCCGATAAAGTATGTACGTACCACGATTAACCGTTTAATTCATATTTTTAACTATTCTAATTATTTTTATAACTTATTATATTAAAATAAACGCAACCACTTATATACTACGTATATAAATCCAGCACGTGAGGATTTTTACAATCCTGACTAGCTACGAATAACATTCCCAATCAACGCCTTCTCACCGAATAGTCTAAATACCGCATTAGACCCAATTAGAATCGTTATCCAATTGAGACCACATGAGTAAATAAGAAAGTTATTTCCAACCCTGCGTCGCGAACTGCCGAGCAGCTACGGCGCCATCTAGCCACTTCGATTCCAGGCCGGGGCCGCTGAGGTAGAGGCACCCTCCCTCCCCCACGGCATGGATGATGGCGCGATATAGATCAGGCGGCAGGGCGGGGCAGCCCCGGCTGTACCCGGCCTGCCCGTAGCGCTGTACGTGCTGCTTACTCACGTAGTCGGCGGCGTGCAGCACCACGTACCGACGCAGGGCATTATCATTTTGTCCAACATCGAGGCCACGGAGACGGCGAGAAAGGCCGTGCTTGCCCTGGTAAGTATCCTGCGTGCGGTAGAAGCCCAGCGCCGTACACGCCGATTTCATCACGTTGGAAAAGTGCTCAGCCCGTAAGTGGCCCGAGCCGCGGCCGTGTGCCACGTGGCTGTGCTGCAGTACCTCGCCTTTGTTTAGGTCGAGCACCCAGAGTCGTTTTTCAGAGGAAGGCAGGTCCATATCAGCCACAGCCAGCACGCCAGGGTGACTCACGCGTCCCGTTTGGCGTAAATTAAGGTAGCCTACGCAAGCGCGCTCTAACACTGGCAGGCGTAGTCCCGCCGCTTCAGGCCCCAACTGCGCGTAGAGGTTTTGCACAGCCCGGCGAACAGAGTCGGGAAGCGTGGGCAGCGGCGCTATGGGTGTCAGGCGGAGAGAATCGGGCAGACTAGCTTCCACAACCGCCACGGCTGAATCGGTGGTAGTAGCTCGGGCGCTCAGCACAGCCGATTGTTGCTCCGCAATGGCCTCGCCTGCCGATGATTGGCAGTTACTCAGACCGGCCAGCAACATACTCGCAAGTATCCCTCCCATCCATCGACGCCAGATACCCACAGAAGAGTAATACTTATATTTCATACGTAGGCAGCACCATTCGCCGGACCAAAATCAGCATTTAAGAGGCCTAAAACAAAAAAACGGTATCTGTACCCCACGCAACAGGCCACCTTAGCACGTAGCGCAATGGGTGAAGTGCCGCGCCAGAACCAGCGCAGGCCCCTGAAATCTGTAGCGGGTAGCACCGCCCCTGGAAGTAATGGCTCCAGCGCCTGGCACAACTGCCGAGCCTCAACACTTTGCCCGCCCGACACCGAGGGCACTTTTCTTCGCTACTTTTGTGCCTTTCGGACCGGCTAGCTGTTATAGCGGCTCTCTCCTTCCTAATTCGCTTTGTCTGCGCGCTCTGGCGCGTTCTTCATCTATGGCTAAAGTCGCAATCAATCTTTCCACCGGAAGCCTCCAGCAGGAAGAAATCATTGTAGGCATTGATTTGGGCACTACCAATTCTTTGGTGGCCTACATTCACCCCGATACTCGCCACCCCTTGGCTATTAATGACCAGGGGCGTGGTACTATTGTGCCCTCTATTGTGCACTTCCCGGCCGGCCAAGATCCTATTGTAGGTACCGAAGCTCGGGAGTATCTGCTTACTGACCCGCAAAACACCATCTACTCGGTGAAGCGTCTGCTGGGCAAAAGCTACCAGGACTTGGGCACGCATGCTGCGACCTGGGCTACAAGGTAATCGACGACAACTCCGAGGGCCTGGTGAAAATTCGGGTAGGCGAGAAGTTCTACTCCCCCATTGAGCTATCGGCCGAGATTTTGAAGGAGCTGCGCGCCCGCGCCGAGCACGCTCTGAAAACGCCCGTGAACAAGGCCGTTATTACGGTACCGGCCTACTTCAACGACTCCCAGCGCCAAGCCACCCGCGACGCCGGCCGCCTGGCTGGCTTGGAGGTGTTGCGCATCGTGAACGAGCCCACGGCAGCTGCGCTGGCTTACGGCATTGGCCTTTCGCCCGATGAGGAAAAGACTGTGGCCGTGTACGACTTGGGCGGCGGTACTTTCGACATCAGCATTCTGCGCATTCAGCAGGGCATTTTTGAGGTTCTGAGCACCAACGGCGACACCTACCTGGGGGGCGATGACCTCGACCGCGCCATTATCAACCACTGGGCTGGCGAGTATCAGTTGGCTACCGTGCTGTTCCAGAACGCCGAGGCCCAGCAGCAGCTGCGCCTACTGGCCGAGCAGGCTAAGCGTCACCTCAGCACCAACGACTCGTTTGAGGCTGCTTTCGGTGACACTCGGCTGCCACTAACCAAGGCCAAGTTCAACGAGCTTGTGCAGCCATTGGTAGACCGCACCATTGCATCGTGCCGCCAAGCCTTGGCCGATGCCAAGCTCACCCAGAAGGACCTCGACGCCGTGCTGTTAGTAGGGGGCTCTACCGCGTGCCTTTGGTGTACGATTCGGTATCGGCGTTTTTCCAGCAGCCGGCCAACAACACGCTGAACCCAGACGAAGTGGTGGCCTTGGGCGCCGCCATTCAGGCCGACATTCTGGCGGGCAACCGCCGCGACGTGCTACTGCTGGATGTAACGCCGCTTACCCTGGGTATTGAAACCCTAGGCGGGCTGATGGACCCCATTATTCCGCGCAATTCGAAAATCCCCACTAAGGCCGGCCGTCAGTACACGACCTCCGTGGACGGACAGGTAAACCTGAAAATATCGGTGTACCAAGGCGAGCGGGACCTGGTGAAGGAAAACCGCAAGTTGGCCGAGTTTGACCTGCGGGGTATTCCGGCCATGCCCGCCGGCTTACCCAAGGTAGACGTAAACTTCATCCTGAATGCCGACGGTATTCTGAAGGTAGAAGCCATTGAGCTGCGCTCCAACACGCGCCAGGAGGTAGAAATAAAACCCCAGTACGGCCTCACCGATGAGCAGGTGGAGCAGATGCTCATGGATTCGCTTACCCACGCCCGCGAGGACGTATCGGCCCGCATGGTAATCGAGGCTCGTACTGTGGCCGAACAAATGCTTTACCAAGTGGAGCGCTTCGTGGCGAAAAATGGGCAGCACCTCACCCCCGAGGAAATCACGCAGACCACTGCGGGCGTTGATAAGCTGAAGCAGGCCCTTACTACGCAAGACAAGGACACCATTCTAAAAGCGGTAGACGAGCTGGAAGAGCTTACGCGCCCCTTTGCCGAACGCGTAATGAACATCAGCATCAGCCAAGCTATGGCTGGAAAGAAAATTCTGTAGCTTACCCTACCGCAGTATATTGAAGAGCCCCGCCTTTCAGAGCGGGGCTTTTTTGTTTTCTTTACCACGTGAGCACCGCAATAAGTGCCACTTACAAAACTGCCTATATGCAGCGCAAAGGCACCTTTTGAGCAATAAAGAGTACAAAAAATGTTTCTCCCTATTTCGGGCCTCTGCAATAGGTAGTAAACAGCACAAAACACCCCATGAATAGCTACCTCACTCGCTTGTATAGCATGGCTCAGCAACCAAGCCGCCGCATAGTGGGGCTGATGTCGGGCACATCACTAGATGGGCTGGATGTGGCCTTGTGCCGCCTCCACGGCCACGGTACTGCTACTAGGCTGGAGTTGGAGCATTTCGCTACTGTGCCCTACTCAAATGAGGTGCGCCGCCGTATTCGGGAAGTATTTGCGGGTGGACAGGTAAGCCTAGAATACCTTACCCTGCTTCACCCCTGGCTGGGCCTACTCCACGGCGACATGATTCTGCAATGCCTACAGGAGTGGCAGGTAGCGCCAGCGGCAGTAGACCTAGTAGCGAGCCACGGCCAAACGGTGTACCACGCCCCTCAACACCAGCACCAACACCCCGATTTTCCGCTCAACGCTACCTTGCAGCTTGGCGATGGTGACCACGTGTCGGTGCGCACTGGTATCATTACCCTCAGCGACTTCCGGCAAAAACATATTGCTGCGGGCGGTGAAGGAGCCCCATTAGCTGCCTACGGTGACTACCTGCTCCTGAGTAGCACGGAAGAAGAACGCCTCCTGCTTAACTTGGGAGGTATCGCCAACTTCACGTACTTACCTCGTGCAGGTCAAGATGCCAGCGCAGCATTCAGTACCGACACCGGCCCTGGCAACACGCTACTGGATGCCACAGTACGGGCCCACCACCCCATGCTAGCCTATGATGAAGATGGCCGCCTGGCTAGCGCGGGCCAGGTGCACGCAGGTTTGCTAACCGAGCTGCTAGCACACCCGTTCTTCGCCGCTCCCCTACCCAAAACTACCGGCCCGGAGCTATTCGGGCCAGCTTACTTGCGGTCAGCTCAAGAGCGCAGTGACACCTTAACCCTGGGCCTAGCTGATACCCTAGCAACCCTCACAGAACTAAGTGCCGTGGGCGTAGCCCAAGCCGCCCGGCAAGTATTCGGGTCCGAGCCAGCCTTGGCCGTGTACGCCAGTGGCGGGGGGGCCCACAATCCGGCTTTACAAGCAGCATTGCGCCGCCAGCTGCCGGCCTGCCGCTTCGCTACCACCGAGCAACTCGGTATCCTGCCCGATGCCAAGGAGGCTATCCTGTTTGCGCTCCTGGCAAATGAGGCAGTAGCAGGGCAACCCGTAAGCTTAGGAGCAGGCCGCCAGCGGGTACCGGCCGTGAGCATGGGCAAGATTTCTTTGCCCGGATAAGCAGGACACGGATAGCAGAAATACAAAGAGCTCTTCTTTTCGCTATGTTTAGTGGCTTGCTGCCCAAGCCTTAAGGCAGGGTAGTGAGCCGTTCTTTTTTCACTTCCTATCCTCTTTGTCTATGCCACATGCCTACTCCCTCATCGGGCGTCGGGGCCGCTGGCAGTGGGTAGTCTTGCTCCTGCTGCTGGGGCTAGGCTTACCTGCTGCGGCTCAGAATACCCGTTACACCATTCGCGGCCGCGTGACCGATGCCCGGGCTGAGGCGTTGCCTGGTGCTACGGTGCGCTTACTAAACACAGTGCTCGGCGCTAGCTCTACTAGCGAGGGTACTTATGAGCTAACGGCTACGGTCAGCGCAGGCACTTACCAGCTTGAAATCAGCTCCGTGGGCTACACTCCCCAGCGCCGCCAAGTGGTTTTGGGCAGCGAGACGACCGTGGTAGTGCCGGAAGTATCCCTGCGAGACGACTTGGTACAGCTAAATGATGTAGTAGTAACGGGCACTTCGGTGGCTACTAGCAAGAAACAACTCGGCAACACCATTGCTACGGTGAGTGGCGACGAGCTACGCGCTACGGTGCCTACCCAGATAGACCAAGCGCTGCAAGGCAAGTTTGCGGGTGTGCAGATCAACCAGAATTCCGGTAACCCCGCGGGCGGCATCTCGGTACGCCTGCGCGGAGCTAGTACGGTAGCAGGCTCCTCCGATCCGCTCTACATCGTGGACGGCGTGATTGTCAACAATGATTCGCCCCAGCTGCTAGACCTGGGCGCTACGCCCAAAACCGCTTGGTTGACATCAGCCCCAATGATGTGGAGCGCATTGAGGTGATTAAGGGTGCCGCCGCAGCTGCCATTTATGGTTCCCGGGCGTCCAACGGGGTAGTACAGATTTTCACCAAGCGCGGCAAAGAAGGCAAAACTCAGGTAACGGTTTCGTCTCAGCTTTTGGTGTCGCAGCTGCGCAAGAAACTCGACTACAACGACTACCCCTTCCGTTACGTCAACCTCACCGACAACGCGAACCGGACCCAGGAGGCTGTAACGCGGTACGACTACCAGGATGACATCTTCCGCACGGCCGTAGGCACCGACAACTACGTGTCGGTAACGGGTGGTACTACGACTACCAAGTACTTCGCCTCCGGTAATTATTTCCGCAATCAGGGCATTGTAGACAACACCGATTTTAACCGGGGCGGGGGGCGCGTGCGCCTGCAGCAGGCGCTAGGCAGCAAAGTAAACCTGAGTGTTGGGGCCAACTACACGCTCAGCCGCAGCCACGAAATCCCCAACGGTGGTATCAACGAGGCATACGGGGCGCTTACTGGCTTCATCTTCGCCAACAACTACATTAACCCCCAGCGCGATGCCGCTACCGGGCGCTACCCCAGCACTTCTCCGCAAGCCATTGTGCTGCGCACGAACCCTCTGGAAGCTATCAACCGCTTTAAGTTTCAGCAGCAGACCTCCCGTTTTATTGGCGATGCTCAGTTGAACTTTACCCCCTTTGCCGGCTTCACCATTGACTATGTGCTGGGCTACGACGCCAGCACCCAGGTAGGCACGGCTTTCATTCCGCCGGGCAACACCACGCCCTCCTACGGCGCTGGCTACTCCCGCCGCGCCGACCGCACCGCCTACCTCGTCAACCAGGACCTTACCCTGAGCTACCGCCGCGACCTAGCCGAGTGGCTAACCAGCACCACCACCGCCGGCGGTACCTTGCAATACGACCAAGCCGTGAGTACGGGTCTGCTGGCCACCCAGCTGGCGCCACTCATTGAGATTATCAGCGGCACCATTGTACCAGCCGAAGCCCGGCAGGAGCGCGTTATTCGGGGTGCTTTTGTGCAGCAAACGTTCGGGCTGGGCAACCGTTTGTTTCTTACTGGCGCGGCGCGGGTTGATGCCTCATCGGTATTTGGCCCCAGCAACCGGACGCAGTTCTACCCTAAGGTGAGCGGCTCCTACGTTATTTCTGAGGAAAGCTTCTGGAAAGATGGTGCCCTTAGCCAGGCCATACCCCAACTGAAACTACGGGCTTCCTACGGCCAAACGGGCAACCAAACGGGCATTGGCGCCTACCAGCGGTTCACGAACTATAATGCCTCTACCCTGGGCACACTGCCAGGCTGGTGCCCGCCACCCTGCGCGGCAACAATGACCTGGGCCCGGAGCGGCAGGCGGAGTTTGAATTTGGTTTTGATGCCAGCTTGCTCAAGGACCGCCTGGGCTTCGAGGTTTCCTACTTTGACAAGCGCGTGTACGACCTGCTGCTCCAGCGCGACCTAGCCTTTAGCTCGGGCTTCAGCAGCCGCTTCGAAAACATCGGCAACATGACCAACCGGGGCATTGAGGTGCTGGTGCGCGCTACGCCGGTGCAGACGCCCGCCGTGCGCTGGAACATCACGGGCACCTTCACGCACAACCGCAACCGCATTACAGACATTCCGGGTGGTCTGCTCACTTTCGCCGAAGGCTTTGGGCAGGTAGCGGCAGTAGAAGGCCAGCCCCTGGGCACCTACTACAGCACGTATTTTGCCCGCAACCCCGATGGGTCGCTGCTGCTCACGCCGGCCGGCTTGCCTCAGCGCGAGCGAGGAAGCCAAGGCACTAATGGGCAGCCCAACACGCCCCAGCGCGCCGCCGATGGACAGCCCTCCGGCACTATTCTAAACAAGGTCATTGGCAACCCTAACCCGCAGTACGTGGCGTCTCTTATCAACGAGGTGAGCCTGCTCAACAACCGCCTAACGCTACGCCTACAGTTCGATACCCAGCAGAACTTTGATGTATTCAACTTCACTAAGCGCGTAGGCGACCGGGATTTGTACGGCTCCCTGGCGGGCTACGAGCCCGAACTACGCGGCGAAGTACCCAAGGGAACCAGCACTGCCCTGTTTGCTATCTTCGAGAACTGGATTGAAGACGGCTCCTTTGTAAAGCTGCGCGAGGCCTCGGCTAGTTACTTACTCACGCCCAAGTTTCTGGGTATGCGCGACCTGCGTCTTTCCCTGGCTGGCCGTAATCTGCTCGTGTTTACGGACTACTCGGGCTATGACCCTGAAGTAAACGCAGCAGGCCAGAGCAACGCCGTGCGCGGCTTCGATTTTGTAGAAGTACCCATTCCGCGCTCCGTATCGGTGGGCCTGAATGCATCCTTCTAATGGTTGGTCTTTTCTTCGCTAGTGATATGAACGTTTCATTTTGCACGTGGCGCCGGACGGCGTGGCGTGCCCTCTTCGGTACCCTTCTACTAGCTACCAGCGCCTGCAATATTGACGTGGTAAACCCCAACGCGGCCACCGACGTCCAGACGCTCTCTACCCGTGAAGGCGTATTTGCCTCAGCATCGGGCTACGGCAGCAGTACTCCGTGTCGGCCCTGGAGCCCCTTCTTCTGACTACCGGTACTACTGCCCGCGAGGTAAAGGGTATTTCCACATTCATCAACGTAGTGGAGCTGGAAGCTGGCGGCACTGGCCTCACGCCTAACAATGGCAATACTTCAGCCCTGTATGCTCGGCCCTACCGCGTCATTGAAATTGCACGCCAGCTTATTGAAGCGGCTCCGGGGGTGCTTGGCGCTGATGCCGGGGCCCGGAGTGGCGTATTGGCGCACGCTACTTGTTTAATGCCGCTGCGCTGGCCGAACTAGCTACTGGTTTCGAGCAAGGCCCTGTAGTTACTGATGCCACTAACCGCGCTTCGTTTGTATCCCGCCAGCAACTTCTAGCCGAAGCCGTACGCCTGCTAGACCTAGCGGCACAGGAGCTGGCAACCACTGCGCCGTCGGCTGAATTCACAACTCAAGTAACTGGTACTAGCTTCAACCTACCCAACACGGTGCAGGCCTACCGGGGCCGTATCAACCTGATGGCGGGCAACTATGCGGCGGCTCTTGCAGCGGCCAACCTGGTGTCGCTGACGGTGCGCTCTGCTTTCACGTACAATTCGCTCAATCCAAATCCCATTTATCAGGCGGTTACTGTTACGCGTAATTTCGCTCCGCGAGGCAACTTTGGCCTGCCCGCAGGTTTCGTAGAAGCAACCGACCGGCGCCGTGCTTTCTACCTCACGGGTCCGCGCATTACGAGCGGCACCGATAGCCTCCGCACCTTAGGCGGCTTCTTCACTTCCTTAACCAGTGAAATACCAGCTACCTACCTGATGAGATGCGCCTGATCCGAGCGGAGGCAAACCTGCGAGCCACGGCCCCTAACCTCACGGCTGCTTTGGCAGACATCAATGCGGTGCGCACGCAGACCACCGGTGACCCGTGGGGTGTTCATGCTGGTTTAGCAGCCTACAGTGGCCCCGTAACCGTAAACGACCTGCTGCTGGAAGTGTACAAGCAGCGCAGCGTGGAGCTGTATTTGTCCGGCTTGCGCTTGGAAGACAGTCGCCGGTTTGGGCGGCCAGCACCGCCAACCAGCTTTGCTGAGCGGACCCGCAATTTCTACCCCTACCCCCAGCAAGAGCGCGTTAACAACCCCAATACTCCTGCTGACCCTGCCATCTAATCCAAACTTACACGCGAAAGGCCCCCAATCACATGACGAGCGGGGGCCTTTTATTTTACTGGGGCGGCTAGTGGTACCAAGCCAAATCCTAATACCTGCCGGGCAGTAGAATCGCGAAACGTGACGTCGAGTTGGAAGTGAGGATAAGCTTGCAGGGTATCCGCTTTGAAAGAAAAGGCAACGAAGGGCTGCGGCGTTTGCGCATCGCGCAGCCGGTAGCCTAATTTATAGAGACTGATAGCCGAGCCATAGCGCTGTGCCTGCTGATACAGGGGCTGAGCCGCAACCCGAAACTGCTCGGCAGATACACCAGCCCGTACTTCGGGAGCTAGCTGGCCGTAGGCGGTAGCCCATTGTCCATGGGTCATGGCCAGCAAAAACCCGCGGGCTACCTGCACTTGAGTTAAGGCCGGCGCTTGGGCTTCCGATTGCTGGTGGGGCGGCGCAGTTAGGGTGGCGCTAGGTAACCGCCCTGCACTAGCAGGCCGGCCTGTGAGGTTGCTCAGGAGGCTCCAGCCACCTAGGAGCAAAATGGGTACGTAAGTAACCTGCATAGGAAGACAGGGGCTACAGCCTGTATGCCACAACGGCCACCTGCCACTGGCGGTTCCCACAGCCTACTCTTACGCGCACTACCACCCGTAGGCCGTACTTGGCAAGTGATGCCCTGTGTTGGGGGTAGGCCTACCTGATGGGCTAAGGCCTTTATTCTTTTTCTTGCTGAGGTACCAGCACAAACACATCCTCACCTGGCCGCTTCATGATATACTTCTCGCGGGCAAACTTCTCTAGCAGTTCAGAGCTGCTGAGTAGTTCGGCACGGTCGTTTTTTACCTTGTCGATTTCGCGCAGATAGTATCCCTTGTCGGTTTGCAGCTCTTTCCACTTGGCGTACATGTCGTACTGTTTGACGAAGTCATTCGCATCGAACACGAACATCCAGACCAGGAAGCACAGCCCAGTCAAAAAGTAAAAGCTGCGCAAGAAGCGCGGCACCCGGTCAAACGCATCAGATAAGCTCATACCTCAAATATACAGCAATGCTTGCTACGCGGCACACTCGCATTCCGGGTGAGCACAAACGCACAACGGCGGTGGCAGAAGCGCTTTAAAAAGCTTCTTACCACCGCCGTTGGTAACAAAGGTGCTTTGCAGATATATCGAAAGCTCCCTCAGGCTGTCTTATTCAATTACTACCCGCCGTGTCGCGTTCAGATCGGCGCCGGTTACGCGCAACATATACACGCCACGGCTTAGCCCGCTGGTATCAAACGTAATCGGATCAGGGGTGCCGGTAAGCTTTACTTGCTGTTGGACTACCCGCTGACCAAGAGCGTTATATAGACCTAGCAGCACCGTTTTCCCTTTGCTGTCGCCACCTAGTGCTACTTTCAAGCCGGTGCTAGCCGTGGTAGGGTTAGGATACACCGCCAGCGTCAGACCAGCGAGCTGCTCGTCGCGGCTGCTTTGCACGATAGTCACGCTTAGCGGTCTGAAGTTGACATTGTTGCCTTCGACGCCTTCGCTTACTGCCGCCAAATGGTCGGCCACAAATAGAACGTAGTAACTGCCCGCAGGCGTACCGGCCGGAATTCGCAAGGAAGCTGCCGCACTGGCTATTGCTCCACTCGTGACGCTGCTTACGGCCCCGCTGGTCAGGAGCACGTCGCCGCTGCCCCAGGTCGCATCGGTCGACAAGTAGTACCCAATTGTGCTACTAGCAGCCATTGCATCACCCTGGTTAATCAATAAGCACGTTGCGTTGACGGTGCCTCCCGGCAGCGCACTACTTGCCGACAGGCTGGGCTGGGCAATCAGCAGGTCGGGCAGCGCACTCGTCACGGTGAGGGCGTTACTCACCACGTTGTTAGTCTCATCGCTCTCAAGAACCGTGTTTTGCGGATCAGCTACGTGCAGCAGGTAGTACGTACCGGGAGCAATGCTTGCTGGAAGCGTGTACTGCCCACTACGGACGTACGATTGGCCACTCAACACAGCACTTCCATTGTTGCTACCAATCAGCAGGTCAGTCGACTCAAAGGTGGTGTTTGTAGAGAGGTAGTACCAAGTGGGCTGCTAGCAGCAGCGCCAGTACCTTGGTTGCGCAGCTGCGTGCTTACGCTCAGAGAGCTACCAGCAGCTACGGCAGTTGTGCCAACAGTTGGCTGCGACGGAACGAAATCAGGCTGTAAACCCGTGTTCGTGCCGTTTACGCACAATACCGAAGCCTCGAAACCTGAACCGGTAACGCTGCCGTCACTAGTAAAATGCAGGGTTAAGGCCCCAGTGGTGTTCGTACTAGTTGCCGTTACGGTACCAGGGTTGTATGAGTAGTACCCGAGTACCGGCGACTGTGTGTTCGGTCCATCGTAAATTGTGAGACGGTCGCAGCAGCTTTCTACGCTAAACGACTGGAAGACCAATTGCACCTTTGCTCCCACGGTACCAGGGTTGATAACGAGCGCCCCATTCGCACCGTCGTAGTAGGGGTCATTGCCAGCATGATCGTACACGGTGCTGCTGCAGGTAGTAATAGTATTTGTGCCCGAGAAGGGTACCACTACCCCGTTGAAGGGTGCCGTTACGAGTAGTGGAACGGCCGACACGTTATTTGTCTCGTTAGTTTCCGCCACTTGGGCTTGGTGATCGGCTACATACAGTACGTAGTAGCTGCCCGCCGTCACAGTCGACGGAATCGTGAACGTTGCAGACCGGCTAACGTAGCCGTTGGGCCCCAGTGATCCGCTTGCTACAGAGGTCAAGAGCACGTCGGATGCATCGAAGGTGGTATTGGTAGACAGGTAGAAACCGATGCTACTGTAGGCCGCAGTAGTGGTGCCTTGATTGTAGATAGTAGCGTAAGCGGTTAGCACCGTATTAGCACCAGCACTGCTGCGTGAGAGCGAAGGTTGGCTAATAACGAAATCTATACCAGCGGGTACCACCGTCAGCGGGAGCGCCGTGACGTTGTTCGTCTCATTGGTTTCCGTTATCTGGTTTAGGTAGTCCGTCACGAACAGGATATAGTAGCTACCCGTAGGCGTGCCCACTGGGATAGTTGCGTTACCATACACGTTGGCATACCCACTGGCGTACACAGAACTTACTGTAGAGGAGCCGATAAGCACATCTGTTGCATCAAGCGTACTATTAGCCGAGAGATAATAACCGGTACTAAAGGACGAGGCTAGTGTGTTTCCCTGGTTGGAAGCATAGCTAGAAACAGAGAAGCTGTTGCCGGGAGCGACATTGGTAGGCGTAGCAGAAGGCTGGGTTGTAGTCAGGTCTATACTCGGCGTCACCACGGTAAGCATTACGCTCCGCACGTTATTCGTCTCATCGGTTTCGCCTACCTGGTTTTGATAGTCAGCAGCAAACAAAACATAGTACGTACCGGCCGCTAAAGTGCTTGGTAGCGCAAACTGGCCATAGGAATAGTAGCGCTCCGCGGCGCTCAGTCCCGAGATTTGTCCGGTCGTTAGCAGTTGATCATTCGCGCTGAGCGTACCATCCGTAGACAGGTAAATACCTAGGTTGCTGGCCGCCGCCGAGGTATTACCTTGGTTGCTCACGTAGGCTGTTGTTGAGATGCTGGCAGCACTGCCCACCATTACGGTAGTCAAGCTCAACTGAGCCTGTGATACGACTAGGTCAACGCTGGGAGGCACTACGGCAATAGATGCGGCCGTAATGTTGTTAGTCTCGATAGACTCGGGTACTACCCCCTGGTAGTCGGCCACAAACAGAATGTAATAGGCACCAGGAGCCGTACCCGGCGGCACGTTGGTTGAGACCGTACGATACTGCGAGTAGCTAGGTGATAGTTGGCTACCAAAAGCCGATGCCAGTAGTTGGTCGTTCGCATCAAGGGTCGTGTTGGTTGAGAGGTAGAACCCAACGCTACTAAAATTTGCCGTGATGTTGCCCTGGTTGACGATGTTGCAGCTAAGCCCAAGCACGTTGCCGGGAGCAGTAGAAGTTGTGCTTATGTAAGCTTGCTGAATAACTAAGTCGGTCACGGGTGGCACTATGCTTACCGAAACACTGGCTACGTTGTTTGCTTCGTTGCTTTCCGAAACCACATTCTGGTAGTCGGCCACAAATAGCACATAGTAGCTACCGGTGGGCGTGCTAGCGGGCAAGGTCAGAGAATTGGTACGGTAGGATGACTGGTTTCCTGCCAGCGTATTGCCTACCGAGCTACCGATTAGTTGATCGTTCGCATCCAGAATAGGATCGGAGGAGAGATAATAGCCCACACTACTACCCTGCGCCGTGGCGGCAGACAGGTTATATACTGTGCAGTTTACCGACAAGCTTGTACCAGGCACCACCGATAGAGGCTGCACCGAAGCGCCCTGAACGGCTAAGTCGGCTTGTGGCACCGTAGTCACGCAAGCAATATCTGCGGCAAAGCCACTGTACTGACTATAGCTGTCACTTGTGAAGCGTAGCGTAAGGGTACCAGCACTATTAGTAGCATATACTGTTCCAGGATTCTGGTAGTCATATGTTCCAATTACCGGAGCACTCGTAGTTGAACCATCATAGATGGTCAGCCGGTCGTAGCCCGATTCCATGAAGAACTGGTTGAACTGCAAGCGAATCTTGTTGCCCGCTGTAGCGGGGGTAAGCGTTACAGTACCATTGGCGCTGGGCGAATAGGGGTTAGAAGGGCCCCCATCGTCATACAGCACACCACTACACGTGGTGTAGGCGGCAGTGCCAGAGGCGGGCAGAGTATACGTTTGCGCAACAGCCGACTGCAGACAGCACAGCATTGCAACCAACCAACACCCTACTCCGACTGCAGTGCGTCGGAAGAAAGCGTAAGCGTTTACCATAGGGTAGATATAAAATGAGAAGAGGAAGAAAGCGCACGAGGCAAGAGCCTTTCATAAAGGACCGGGGCAGCAAGGATTATATAGATCTTGCCGGGCATCTTTTGCTAGTGAATGGCTAGTCTTAGCAGTATTTCTAGTTTAATAAGCTCTCGAAGCAGCAAGCTGAGAGAAGATAAAGTAGCAGCCTACCTGTAAGCAGGATTTATAAGCAAATATTTTGCATTTATTTAATACACTTAAATAGTTAACTTCCTTTTACGGGTTGACCTATGGCCTACTTGATCTTACTATACATAAGTTGATGAGTCAAAAACTAGCGACGAAGACTCTGTAACAAGGTTTTGACACTGAAACACACATAGCACGGCTCAAATATAAAGCAAAGCAGCCAGTCCCCTAGGAACTGGCTGCTTTATCTTTTTCAAAGAAGTGCTTATGCGGCACTACATCTTCTTACCGGGGAAATAAGCAGTTTCGCCTAGTTCTTCCTCGATACGAAGCAACTGGTTGTATTTCGCCATACGGTCAGAACGTGAGGCAGATCCAGTCTTGATCTGACCAGTATTCAGAGCCACGGCTAAGTCAGAAATGGTGTTGTCCTCCGTCTCGCCCGAGCGGTGGCTCATAATGCTCTTGTAGCCGTTGCGACGGCCCAAGTTAATGGCGTCAATCGTTTCCGTGAGCGTACCAATCTGGTTTACCTTGATAAGGATGGCATTGGCAATCTGCTCGTCAATACCCCGCTGCAAACGGTTCACGTTCGTCACGAACAAGTCGTCACCTACCAACTGCGTCGTCGAGCCGATGCTGTTGGTCAGGTTTTTCCAGCCGGTCCAGTCATCCTCATCCATACCATCTTCGATGCTGATGATGGGGTATTTCTTGGTCCAGTCAGTCCAATACGCTACCATCTCCGACGAGGTCAGCTTGTCGCCAGTGCTTTTCTTGAAGTGGTAGTGGCCGTCCTCGTAGAATTCGGAAGCTGCTGCATCCATAGCAATCATTACGTCATCGCCAGGCTTGTAGCCAGCCGTTTCAATGGCCTGCAGCACTACCTTGATAGCGTCTTCGTTAGATTTGATGTTGGGTGCAAAACCACCTTCGTCGCCTACGTTTGTGCTTAAGCCTTGCTTCTTAAGTACGTTCTTGAGGTGGTGGAAGATTTCGGTACCCCAGCGCAGTGCTTCGGAGAAAGAAGGCGCACCTACGGGCATGATCATGAACTCTTGAAAATCGATGCTATTGTCAGCATGCGAACCACCGTTCAAGATGTTCATCATGGGTACGGGCAGCGTGGTAGCGTTTACACCACCTACGTAGCGGTAGAGAGGCATACCAGCCTCAGCGGCGGCGGCACGGGCAATGGCAAGGGATGCTCCCAGGATAGCGTTGGCACCCAGGTTGGCCTTGTTAGGCGTACCGTCCAGTTCCAACATGATCTTATCGAGCAACCCTTGCTCGAATACTGAGAAGCCGATCAGTTCTTCAGCAATCTTGCTGTTCACGTTGTCCACCGCCTTTAGCACACCTTTGCCCATGTACTTCGACTTATCGTCGTCGCGCAGTTCTACAGCTTCGTGTTTGCCGGTAGAAGCTCCTGAAGGCACAGCGGCACGACCTACTGTACCATTCTCGGTGGTTACATCCACTTCAACGGTGGGGTTGCCGCGCGAATCAAATATCTGACGGGCGTGAATTTCGGTGATAGTGCTCATGGGTTACAACTATGAGGATGAAGAAAGGGAATCTGAGAGTGCCACACGCTTTTTCCGCTCTGCGAGTGGTTGCAATGGGGCGGCAAGGTACTCAATTGCTACTTTTACCCCATACTGATTTCACAAGATGCCAATACGCAGCATAAGCTGCATTCTTTCCTACGGGCTAAGCATGTATTTTCAACTCATACAGGGTAGAGTATACCAACCGCAATACTACAGCTAGTGAGTTTTTGACGCTTAACCCTAAGGCAACAAAAAAGGGACGCACCATACGGTACGTCCCTTTTTTGTTGGAATGCGAGTAGCTTAAGAAGCTGCTTCGTCGGCTGCTTTAGCCTCATCGCGCGTTTCACCTTCCTGCACAGTAGTTGTAGCGGTATCTTCGGGAGCCGAAGTTTCTACAACTGCAGCAGGAGCTACAGCTTCGCCACCTACGGTAGCATCAGCCTTCTTGCTGCCACTGCGGCGCGAACGACGAGTGGTAGTAGCCTTGGCTTCGCCCACATTCTTAGCCTCCAGCAGAGTCTCGTTGAAGTCAACTAGTTCGATTACACACATTTCAGCGTTATCACCAAGACGGTTAGCGCTCAGCTTGATGATGCGGGTGTATCCACCAGGACGGGTTGCAATCTTGCTCGATACCGTACCGAATAATTCTTTCAGGGCCTCCTTGCTTTCCAGCACCGAGAACACCAGACGGCGAGAATGGGTCGTATCGTTCTTCGACTTAGTTAGCAGAGGCTCAACAAACTTGCGCAGAGCTTTTGCTTTAGCAACCGTCGTCGTTACACGCTTGTGCAGAATCAAAGACGAAGCCATGTTCGAAAGCATGGCATTGCGGTGCGAGGCCGTACGGCCGAGGTGGTTGATGGTTTTACCGTGACGCATAAAAAAGAAAAATGAGTGAGCTTGCGAACGACGACCACGGCGGAAGAGACCAAAGTAAGGCCACCTTCACATTAGAACCGTCATCCCTTGGGGCTCACTAGTTAAAGAAGTGTAAAAAGGAGTGCAAAGGTATGGAATACCTAGACATAAAAAATGTGCTGAAGTGAATATGTGTCACCCACATACTTCACATTCAGCACATTTCCACGGGAGACACTACTCTTCGTCGAGCTTGTATTTTCCTAAGTCCATCCCGAAGGTCAGACCTTTCTCCTCAACGAGGTTCTCCAATTCAGTTAGCGACTTCTTACCGAAGTTGCGGAACTTCATCATGTCAGCCATATCAAGCTGCACCAAGTCACCGAGGGTTTTGATGTCAGCGGCCTTGAGGCAGTTGTAAGCACGTACACTCAAATCCATATCTGCTAGAGGCGTCTTGAGCACCTTACGCATGTGTAAGGTTTCCTCATCTACCGTCTCCTCCTCTTCAGCTTTAGCCGTTTCGAAGGTCATCGTGCTGTCCGAGAACAGCATGAAGTGTTGAATCAGGATATTAGCAGCGCCTTTCAGCGCATCCTCCGGGTGAATTGAACCGTCCGTGTGAATCTCGATAACGAGCTTCTCATAGTCGGTCTTTTGCTCCACACGCGTATTTTCAATGCTATACTTCACGTTTTTGATAGGCGTGAAGATGGCATCAATGGCAATCTGACCGAATACTTGGTCAGCTGGCTTGTTTTCCTCTGCAGGAACATAGCCACGGCCTTTCTGAATCGTAAACTCAAACTCCAACTCGGTAGCTGGGTCTACGTTGCAGATCACCAACTCAGGATTTAACACCTGGAAGCCGTTGGTGAATTTGTTGATTTCGCCCGCCGTGAACGAATCTTGGCCCTTAATACGAACCGTGATTTTATCCTCAATGGCGTCGCTGACCTTCTTGAAGCGCACTTGCTTCAAGTTCAGAATGATTTCGGACATGTCCTCAATCACCCCTTCGATGGTCATGAACTCGTGCAGAACGCTGCTGGTGCGAACCGACGTGATGGCGTAGCCCTCCAGCGACGACAGCAGGATGCGGCGCAGAGCGTTGCCGATCGTGACGCCGTAGCCTTTCTCCAGCGGTTTAAATTCAAACGTTCCGTAGAAGTCGTCAGATTTCTCCATCACGACCTTCTCCGGCATTTGAAAAGCTAAGATTGACATAAGTGGGGCGTTTGAAGTAATGAATAGCAGGAAGTAAGAAGATGACCAATTTGGCCCGTTTTCTTACTGCCTGCTACCCAGATCCATTTATAACAAGGAAAAAAGTCGAAGCAGGAAAACGGCCCGGAATGCCGGGCCGTTCCCATATTACTTCGAGTAAAGCTCGACGATGAGCTGTTCCGTGATTTTCTCAGGAATCAGGTCGCGCGAGGGTACGCTGATGAATTTGCCTACCAACTCCTTGCCGTCCCACTCCAACCATGAGAAGGCGCGGGCGTTACGAGCGCTCAGGCTCGTAGTAATGGCTTCGAGAGACTTTGACTTTTCACGTACTGCAACAACGTCACCAGCACGAAGCTTATAGGAAGCGATGTTTACTACCTCGCCGTTTACTGTGATGTGCTTGTGCAGAACCAATTGACGAGCGGCACGGCGCGTAGGAGCAATACCGAAACGGTATACCGTGTTGTCAAGACGCGACTCCAGTAGGCCGAGCAGGTTGTCACCGGTGATGCCGGGCATCGTAGCAGCCTTGTGGAACAGGTTCTCGAATTGTTTTTCCAATACGCCGTAGAGGTACTTTACCTTCTGCTTCTCCATCAACTGGACAGCGTATTCTGACTGCTTCTTACGGCGGCCACGGCCATGCTGGCCGGGAGGATATGCTTTTTTAGTGAGCGCCTTGCTCGGGCCGAAAATCGGCTCACCAAAGCGGCGGGCAATTTTGGTTTTTGGACCAGTATAACGTGCCATTTCAGGTTTGTTGAGTTTTGAGGGGGTTGAACCGCGCGTGTCGGACTTCGGAAGCGCACCTCGCAGGGGTGAAAAGGCGCATCAGAAACCCGACACCGGTGGCCTGCAGTGCAGGCCTGTTCGCTAAATCAAACGCGACGACGTTTGGGAGGACGGCAGCCGTTGTGGGGCAGCGGCGTTACGTCCTTAATGGTCGTTACCTCAATACCCACGTTACCCAGCGTACGAATAGCCGACTCGCGGCCAGCACCCGGCCCCTTTACGAATACTTCGGCTTTGCGCATGCCCAGGTCGTGAGCCACTTTGCCGCAATCCGTAGCAGCCATCTGAGCTGCATAGGGGGTGTTCTTTTTAGAACCACGGAAGCCCATTTTACCAGCAGAGGCCCAGGAAATAACCTGTCCGTTGTTGTTGGTAATGGAAATGATGATGTTGTTGAACGAAGCTTTGATGTGAACTTGGCCTACGGCCTCAACAACGACAACGCGCTTCTTGGCTTTGTCTTTTCTTTTTTGTGCCATTTGGTTATCGCAAAAACTGCGGAAGGTGTTGAAGCTTATTCTTTCTAAGGGCTAAGCTTCGATTCCCGCTACAGATTATTTAGTAGCCTTCTTCTTGCCAGCAACGGTCTTCCGTTTGCCCTTACGGGTACGGGAGTTGTTCTTGGTACGCTGACCACGAACTGGCAGACCTTTGCGGTGACGCAGACCCCGGTAGCAACCGATGTCCATCAGGCGCTTAATGTTCAGCTGCACTTCAGAGCGCAGCACACCCTCGGTCTTATACTCGGCGGCAATCACGCCGCGGATTTCACCGGCTTCAGCTTCAGTCCAATCTTTCACTTTCTTGTTCAGGTCAACGCCTGCTTTAGTGAGGATCTGCTGAGCAGAAGGACGGCCAATGCCGAAAATGTAGGTCAGCGCGATTTCACCGCGCTTGTTGTCTGGGATATCTACCCCTGCAATACGAGCCATGTGCTTTTGTAAAAAGTCTGGTGCTACTACCCCTGACGCTGCTTATAGCGGGGGTTCTTCTTGTTAATCACGTAGAGCTTGCCTTTGCGGCGGATGATTTTGCAATCAACGCTACGCTTCTTGACGGACGCTTTAACTTTCATGTCGTCGGGTTATTTGTAACGGTAAACGATTCGGCCTTTCGACAAGTCGTAGGGCGACATTTCCAGCTTCACCTTATCTCCCGGCAGAATCTTGATGTAGTGCATCCGCATCTTGCCCGAGATATGGGCAATCAGTTGGTGACCATTTTCCAGCTCCACGCGGAACATGGCATTGGAAAGGGCTTCCAGGATGACTCCGTCCTGCTCAATGGAAGTTTGTTTTGCCATGAGGCTACTGTAAGGCTTTTTCTATGTATTCAAACGAGGTCAGAATTTCTGCCTTGTCTTTGCGTACTATGACAGTGTGCTCAAAGTGAGCCGAGGGCTTTAAGTCCTTGGTTCGAATAGTCCAACCGTCTTTTTCTTGGATGACGCTTTTCGTACCCAGGTTCACCATCGGTTCAATGGCAAGAGCCAACCCCGTCTGCAGCTTCACTCCCGCTCCACGTTTACCGTAGTTTGGAACCTCAGGCCGCTCGTGCAGTTTCTTACCAATTCCATGACCAACAAGTTCCCGAACTACTCCATACCCCAATTTCTCAACGTGGTTTTGAATAGCGTAGCTCACGTCACCCATGCGGTTACCTGCTATTGCTTGCTCAATACCGAGGTACAACGATTTTTTTGTTTCCTCTAACAAGGTTAGTACCTCTGGTGCTACCTCTCCTACTGGATGGGTATAAGCACTGTCAGCATGGTAACCATTGAGTAGTACGCCACAGTCTATAGAGACAATATCGCCACTCTTTAGGGTGTAGTCACCTGGGAAACCGTGTACAACTACTGAGTTTGGAGAAATACACAAGCTGTATTCGAACCCATTGTAGCCTTTGAATGAAGGCTGCCCACCATTGTCCCGAATGAATTCCTCCGCGCGTTTATCTAGCAGGCGCGTTGTAACTCCTTCCCGGATCAGACTGGCTACTTCACCATGAGCCTGAGCCAGTACTTTCGCACTGGCTCGCATGAGTTCTATTTCCTCCTCGGTTTTGTAAAAAATCATTTCCTACGAAGCGAGGGCAATGTTCTGTGAACGACCACGTACCTTGCCAGTCTTCATCATGCCATCATAGTGACGCATGAGTAGATAGCTCTTCATTTGGTTCATGGTATCAAGCACTACTCCTACCATAATGATCAGAGAAGTACCACCGTAGAATTGCGCAAAGGGCCGAGTAACGCCAGCTACTGTAGCTAGTGAAGGCAGGATAGCTATAACAGCAAGAGCAACTGCACCAGGTAATGTAATGCGGGTTAATACTTCGTCAATATATTCTGAAGTATCACGACCAGGCTTGACACCAGGAATAAAACCACCACTCCGCTTTAGGTCGTCCGCAATTTGATTTGGGTTGACGCTAATTGCAGTATAGAAGTAGGTGAATATGATGATTAGTAGCCCAAACACCACATTGTATACCCAATGGTTAGGCTGAAACCATGTGCCAATAAGGCCGGCAGCTTCACTATTTTTATTCCAGGCTGATGCTGCAATAGCAGGCACAAACATCAAAGACTGAGCAAAGATGATAGGCATTACACCGGCAGCATTCACTTTCATAGGAATATATTGCCGCTGAGCGCTTAGGGTAGCGGCTCCACCTACTTGCTTAGCGTACTGAACCGGAATCTGACGAACAGCTTGCGTAAGAATGATAACGGCCATCACTACCAAGAAGAGCACCGCTAACTCGATTAAGAATATTAGCGAACCGCGCATCGTACGAGCTTGTGCTTCTCCAATAAGCGCACCAGGTAGGCGTGATACTATCCCGATCATAATGATCATGGAGATACCATTACCAATTCCTTTGTCAGTAATTTTCTCACCAAGCCACATACAGAAAAGTGTTCCTGCTGTTACGATGATGGCGGTAGAAACTGTAAAAAACAGCCCTGGATTAATGATTGCCTCCGCATTGATCGTCGCAATAAAACCTACCGATTGCAATGCAACGATGGGAATTGTGAGAATGCGAGTGTATTGGTTGATTTTCTTACGACCAGACTCCCCTTCCTTCTGCAGTTTCTGAAAGTAAGGAACCGCAATAGTTAGCAGTTGCAATACAATAGAGGCAGAGATGTAAGGCATAATACCCAACGCGAAAATCGACGCGTGGCTGAATGCTCCTCCAAGCAAAGTATCTAGGATACCTAATACTCCAGAGGCGCCTTCTTTCAACCGCGTTGGATCAACGCCTGGCAGTACCACATAGGATCCTAGCCGATAGATGGCAATGAAAAAAAGCGTATTGAAGATCCGCATACGCAGATCTTCAATCGCAAAAACATTCTTTATCTGTTCGATAAGTTTTTTCATTGCTTCGTTGGCGCTACAGCGTCACAGCTTTGCCACCAGCCTTTTCGATAGCTTCAATAGCTGACTTCGAAAAAGCGTGGGCGTGTACTTCTAGAGCTTTCGTGATTTCACCACGGCCTAGAACTTTGATTTTAGCATTTTTGGATGCTAAACCAGCGTTTACAAAGAAAGCGCTATCTAAAGTAGTAACATCACCTTCAGTCAGGCTAGCCAATACATCAAGGTTAACAGCTTTGTATTCGACGCGATTAATGTTCTTGAAACCGAACTTTGGTACGCGACGCTGCAGGGGCATTTGGCCACCTTCGAAGCCCGACTTTTTGGAGTAACCCGAACGGGACTTGGCACCTTTATGACCGCGCGTAGATGTACCGCCACGGCCGGAACCCGTACCACGACCTACACGCTTTTCATTGCGGGTAGAGCCAACAGCGGGTTTGAGATTGCTGAGATTCATTTTCGGGAGATTCCTAGAGTTCGGTTACTTCCAACAGGTGCTTCACGGCATTCACCATACCAGCTACCTGGGGGGTGTTTTCAACAGCCTTTGTGCTGCCTACTTTGCCAAGGCCAAGGGCCTTCACAGTGCGCTTTTGACGCTCTGGGCGGTCAATAACGCTCTTAACGAGTTTAATCTGGATCTGTGCCATCTGCTCTTAGCCGTTAAAAACTTGAGAGAGGGTGATGCCACGAGCCTGTGCAATTTGCAATGGGTCGCGCATTTTCAGCAGGGCATCGAAGGTAGCCTTCACTACGTTGTGGGGGTTCGAAGAACCCTTCGACTTAGCTAGTACATCTTTGATACCAGCGCTTTCAAATACAGCACGCATAGCACCACCTGCAATTACACCTGTACCGGCAGCAGCTGGCTGTACTAATACATAACCACCAGAGTATTTGCCTTCCATCAGGTGAGGAACCGTGTGCTTGTACAGAGGCACTTTCACTAGGTTCTTCTTGGCATCATCAATGCCCTTGGCAATAGCATCAGTAACTTCGTTGGCTTTCCCGAGGCCATAACCTACAGTACCATTACCGTCACCCACTACTACAATAGCCGAGAAGCTAAAGCGGCGGCCACCTTTTACTACTTTGGCTACGCGGTTAATAGCAACCACCTTTTCTTTCAGATCAGAATCGCCAGTACGCGACTGCTGCTCGTTGTTACGGTCGTTGCCGCGACGGTCATTGCCACCACCCCGACGGTCGTTACCGCCTCGGTCATTGCCACCACCACGGTTGCCGTTGTTAAATTCTGCCATGATGAGTTAGAAATTGAGGCCGCCTTCGCGGGCTCCTTCTGCCAATGATTTTACGCGGCCGTGGTAGAGGTAACCGGAACGGTCAAATACCACTTTCGAAATTCCTTTTGCCTGAGCACGGGAGGCAATTTCCTTGCCTACTGCGGCGGCGAGAGCTACTCCGTTGCCCCCTTCCACCGAAACGTGCTTCGAGGAAGCAGACGCCAGCGTGTGACCATTCGTGTCATCAATAATCTGGGCGTAGATGCCCGTGTTGCTACGAAAGACTGACAGACGCGGACGCTCGGACGTGCCAGCGACCTTAGTGCGGATGATGCGCTGGATCCGTTTTCTTCTAGTTGCTTTATCGAAAGCCATGGTGTGATATTATTTCGAAGCCGTTTTACCAGCCTTACGACGAATCTGCTCACCCACGAAGCGCACACCTTTGCCTTTGTAAGGCTCAACTTTGCGCAGTGAGCGAATCTTGGCGGCCACCTGACCTAGCAATTGCTTATCAATGCTAGTCAGTGTAACGATTGGGTTCTTACCCTTCTCAGTTACAGCCGTTGCAGTTACTTCCTTAGGCAGAGCTAGGAAGATGTTGTGCGAGTAGCCCAAAGACAACTCAAGGGTAGTACCAGCCATTGAAGCTTTGTAACCTACACCTACTAGCTCCAACTTCTCTTCCAAACCGTTACTAACACCGCTTACAGCATTGTTTAACAAGGAACGGTAAAGGCCGTGCATGGCCTTGTGTCGCTTCTGCTCAGTGGGGCGGGTTACTACCAGCTGACCGTCTTCGGTTGCTACAGTAATGTCGCGGTCAACTGGAACCGTCAGGGTACCTTTTGGGCCCTTCACGGTAACCGTATTTTCGTTGCTCACTTCAATCTGCACGTTGGCGGGCAGGCTGATGGGCAGTTTACCAATGCGTGACATAGTCTCGTTTTCCTTTCAGATTAGTAGACGTAGCACAGCACTTCGCCGCCCACGTTCTCGGCTTTCGCCTCTTTCTCCGTCATTACGCCTTTCGACGTCGACAGAATCGCAATACCTAAACCGCTCAGTACGCGGGGCAGGTTTTCAACGTGGGCATACTGACGTAGACCCGGCGTGCTAATGCGCTCTAGCTTCGTGATGGCAGGCTTCTTGGTAGCCGGATTGTATTTCAGCGCGATTTTAATCGTGCCTTGTACAGCGGCATCATCAAAACGGTAGCTCTGAATGTAGCCCTTTTTATAGAGCACTTTCGTAATCTCCTTTTTGATGTTGCTGGCCGGGATTTCTACTACCCGGTGGTTTGCCTTGATGGCATTGCGCACCCGGGTCAGGTAGTCGGCAATTGGATCTGTATTCATTTCTTTAGAAAAGAGGCACCCATTTTTAGGGAGCCGCAAAGATATGAAAATTTCACCGCCACGAAAAGAGGCAACGAAACTTTCGGTTAAGACTACTCGGCTCGGCTTTTCACAGCTCGGCCAATGGTTTCTTTCGGCAACCTGCCAAATATGTGGAGCGTCCTCCACGGCCCTAGGGCTTTCAGGGGTGCAAAGATATATATCTTTTGCGACACTTACTCTATTACTAGATAAGCTTTTAGATATGCTCCTTCGTTTTCTTAGGGCAACATATAATCAAAATTGCCAAGCTGGGACTTCTAAGAAGAACCAACTTGGCAATTTCAGTTGAACAGTACAGGCTAGTTTTTACCAGCTTGACTTGGTTACGCCGGGGATTTTACCAGCGAGAGCCATTTCGCGGAAACGCACACGGCTGATGCCAAATTTGCGCATATAGCCACGAGGGCGTCCGTCGATTTTGTCACGGTTGTGTAGACGAACTGGCGAAGCATTCTTGGGCAGTTTGTCCAAACCTTCGTAATCGCCAGCAGCTTTCAGGGCCTTGCGCTTTTCAGCGTAACGGGCAACGGTAGCGATACGCTTCCGCTCACGGGCTTTAATTGATTCCTTAGCCATTGTTCTGTTTCTTGGCGTTAGCGAACGGCATACCGAAAGCTTTGAGGAGCTCGTAGCTCTGCTCATCGTTTTCGGCCGTCGTTACGAAGGTAATATCCATACCGGCAATCGACTTAATCTTGTCGATAGAAATTTCCGGGAAGATGATTTGCTCTTTAATGCCCAAGGTATAGTTACCACGACCATCAAAGCCTTTGTCATTGATGCCTTTGAAGTCACGCACACGTGGTAGTGCTACGGTAAGCAGACGGTCGAGGAATTCGTACATCTGCTCACCACGCAACGTTACACGGGCGCCAATTGGCATACCTTCACGTAATTTGAAGTTCGATACCGAACGTTTGGCGATGGTTGGAACAGCTTTCTGACCAGTAATTACCGTCAGTTCGTCTACTCCGTTATCTACCAATTTTTTATCGGCAACAGCAGCACCAATACCACGGTTAATGCAGATCTTGGTGATACGTGGCACCTGCATAATGCTCTTGAACTGGAATTTCTCCTGGAGCGCAGGTACTACTTCTTTTTGATATTTATCTTTCAGTCGAGCCATGGTCGTAGAGCGGATTAGGCGTTCGTCGAATCCGCACGCTTCACGTTGCTCACGTGAATCGGTGACTCGATTTTGGTGATGCCGCCCTGGGGGTTTTTAGCACTTGGTTTGTTGTGCTTGGTTACCAGGTTTAGGCCTTCCACGATAACACGCTGCGTCGAACGGTTCACCGATTTGATAACACCGGTTTTGCCTTTTTCGTCGCCGGCAATCACCAAAACGGTGTCACCAGTTTTTACGTGCAGTTTCGCGGGCGTTGCTTTCGTTTTCGTTGCCATTGCTTAGAGAACTTCAGGAGCCAGCGAAACAATCTTCATGAACTGCTTTTCACGCAATTCGCGGGCCACAGGGCCGAAGATACGGGTGCCGCGGGGCTCGTCGTTATTATTGAGCAATACAGCAGCGTTGTCGTCGAAGCGGATGTACGAACCATCTTTACGACGGATTTCCTTCTTCGTACGCACTACTACTGCCTTCGATACAGCGCCTTTCTTAGCGTTGCCAGAAGGAATAGCTGACTTAATTGCTACTACAATTTTGTCACCTACACTAGCGTATTTCTTGCCCGTGCCACCGAGGACACGAATGCATAGAACTTCTTTGGCGCCGCTGTTATCAGCGACGGTCAGACGGGATTCTTGCTGTATCATCTTACTTGGCGCGTTCTACGATTTCTACCAATCTCCAGCGTTTGTTCTTGCTCAACGGACGAGTGCTCATTATGCGCACCGTGTCGCCTTCGCCACATTCGTTATTCTCGTCGTGAGCCATAAACTTGGTCGACTTAGTAACGAACTTACCGTAGATGGGGTGTTTCATTTTGCTTTCCACAACTACCGTGATAGACTTATCCATCTTGGTAGAGGAAACGCGGCCGATGATTTCTTTACGCAGGTTCCGCTCGGTTGCGGTCGTTACCTGCTGTTCTTCGTTGCTTGCCATCGTTAGTTAGCAGAGTTAGTTGCCTGCTCGTTCTCGCGACGCTTCAACTCGGTCAGCAGACGGGCGACATTTTTGCGGGCTTGCTTCAGACGAATAGGGTTTTCTAAGGGAGAAATGGCATGTGCAAAGCGCATGTTCTGACCGTTAGTTTGCTCCGTCTTAATTTGGTTTTGTAGGTCCTCTGAAGAGAGGGCGCGGATTTCGGCGTTCTTCATCTTGTTTAAGCTTCTTGATAGTCGCGACGAACAACAAACGAGGTACGCACTGGCAGCTTCTGTGCGGCCAAGCGTAGCGACTCCTGCGCTACCTCTAATGAAACACCGTCAGATTCGAACAAAATGGTACCAGGCTTTACTACAGCTACCCAGTATTCTGGGGAACCCTTACCCTTACCCATACGAACCTCAGCAGGCTTCTTGGTAATTGGCTTATCAGGGAAAATACGGATCCATACTTGACCTTCGCGTTTCATGGCGCGGGTCATGGCAATACGGGCAGCCTCAATCTGGCGAGCCGTAATCCAAGCCTGTTCCAGCGACTTGATAGCGAACGAACCGAAGTCAATGGAGCTGCCGCGGTGGGCTAAGCCATGCACGCGACCCTTTTGCATCTTGCGATACTTGGTCCTTTTCGGTTGTAACATGAGTTATCTTGAATTGAAATTCGAGAGAAAAGAAAAAGGCTAGCGACGGGGAGCACCACCGCCTTGGCCGCCACGGTTCTGGCCACCGCCGCCGCCGCGACGCTGTCCACCACCTTGACCACCACGGTTATCACCGCCGCGGCCTTCGCCACCACGGTCGTTACGGTCGCGACGTGGTCCACGGTCACCACCACGGTCACCACGCTCACCACGTGGGCCACGGTCGTTGCCACGGCTTTCGCCACCTTGGCCACCAGCAGGCTGTTGGTTTGGAGAAAGATCCGGCTTGCCAAATACTTCACCACGCATAACCCACACTTTGATACCAATTTTGCCATATACCGTCTGTGCCTCTGACAAAGCATAGTCGATATCAGCACGCAAGGTATGTAATGGAGTACGGCCTTCTTTATATTGCTCAGAGCGAGCAATTTCAGCACCACCTAGACGACCACCGCACTGAATCTTGATGCCTTCGGCACCAACGCGCAGAGCAGCTTGAATGGCCATTTTCATAGCGCGACGGAAGGAGATGCGAGCTTGCAATTGCTGAGCAATGCTCTCACCTACCAGCTTGGCATCTAGTTCTGGACGCTTAATTTCAAAGATGTTGATCTGAACGTCTTTGCCAGTTATTTGCTTCAGTTCGTCCTTGATCTTATCAACCTCAGCACCACCCTTACCGATTACCACGCCTGGACGAGCCGTGTTGATCGTAATGGTTACGCGCTTCAGCGTACGCTCGATTACAATGCGGCTGATGCCACCTTTTGGAATACGAGCATTAATGTATTTGCGGATTTTTTCGTCCTCAACCAATTTGTCGGCAAAATCCTTGCCGCCGTACCAGTTCGAGTCCCATCCTTTGATGACGCCCAGACGGAAGCCAACCGGATTTACTTTCTGTCCCATAGTGCTTATGCGGTGGCTTCTGCCGTGGTTTCGTTAGATTTCTTAGCTGAGCTGCGACGAGTCTTCTTAGGAGCTTCGTTTATTACCTCAGCGGAAGGCTTACTCTCAGCAGCCTGCTTAGCAGCAGCTTTGCTACCTAGCGGCTCAACTTTTGAGTCAATAATCAGCGTCACGTGGTTGCTACGCTTGCGGATGCGGTGACCACGGCCCTGAGGAGCCGGACGCAAACGCTTCAGCTGACGACCTTCATCTACGAAAATCTCTTTGATGTAAAGATTAGCATCTTCAATGCGTTCGTCTTCGTTTTTCTGCTGCCAGTTAGCCAAGGCCGACAAGAGCAGCTTCTCAACGCGAGCAGCACCAGAGTTAGCCTCGAATTTCAGCAGGCCGAGAGCACGCGTCACTTTCTGACCGCGTACTAGGTTGGCCACCAAGCGCATCTTGCGCGGCGAGGTGGGCACATTGCGGAGTTTAGCTACTGCTTCCATCTTAGCGCTTGCCTTTATCTTTCTTGGCAATGTGACCACGGAAGTTACGGGTCGGAGCAAACTCACCGAGTTTGTGGCCTACCATGTTTTCCGTTACATATACCGGGATGAACTTATTGCCGTTATGAACGGCGAAGGTGTGGCCAACGAAATCCGGAGAAATCATCGAGCGGCGCGACCAAGTCTTCACCACCGACTTTTTGCCGGACTCATCCATTGCCGTTACTTTCTTCTCGAGCCGGAAGTCAATGTACGGCCCTTTTTTTAGTGAACGTGCCATTGCTTACTTCTTGCCTTTGCGGTTAACGATGAGCTGCTCGGAGTACTTGTTCTTGTTCCGGGTCTTCTGACCTTTCGAGAAGATACCGTTACGGCTACGTGGGTGACCACCCGACGATTTGCCTTCGCCACCACCCATGGGGTGATCGACTGGGTTCATTGCAACACCACGAACGCGCGGACGACGACCTAACCAACGGTGACGACCAGCTTTGCCGAGACGTACGTTCATATGGTCACCATTCGATACGGTACCAACAGTAGCCATGCAGGTAACGAGTACCATGCGCATTTCACCAGAAGGTAGTTTCAACGTGGCGTATTTGTCTTCGCGAGCTACTAGCTGAGCATATGTACCAGCGGAACGGGCCATAGCAGCACCACCACCGGGCATCAACTCGATGTTGTGTACAATAGTACCTAGCGGAATCTCGCGCAGAGGGAGAGCATTGCCTACTTCAGGGGCCACACCCGTACCCGACACTACAGTTGCTCCTACGATAACACCGGCGGGAGCAATGATGTAACGCTTTTCACCATCGGCATAGTTCAGCAGTGCGATGCGAGCCGTACGGTTTGGGTCGTACTCAATCGTCTTCACCGTAGCTGGAACACCAGCTTTGTCACGCTTGAAGTCGATAAGACGATACTTGGCTTTATGCCCACCACCAATGTAGCGGTTAGACATTTTGCCTGAGTTGTTGCGGCCACCGGAGTTTTTCATGGGTGCCAACAGCGACTTCTCCGGCGTCGACGTGGTAATCTCGTCGAAGGCCGGGGCTATGCGGAAGCGCTGACCCGGTGATGTTGGTCTTAGTTTTTTGAGTGCCATTACTCTAGCTTAGAAAATGCTCTTTGCGGAAAGGCGGGCTTATAGGCCGCTGTAGAAGTCGATAACGTCGCCTTCTTTCACGGTAACAACGGCCTTTTTGCCGTTCGGGCGACGGCCGGATACGCTGCCACCTTTCGTGAACTTAGACTTCAGCTTACCGTAGGTGCGGATCGTGCTAATGCCCGTTACCGTTACACCGTACAATTGCTCAATCTCTTTTTTGATTTGAACCTTGTTCGCGTCGCGCGCAACTTCAAAGGCATACTGGCCTTTTTCGTTCAAACCCGTGGCCTTCTCGGTCACGATGGGCTTCTTCAGGATGCTCATTACTCAGCAGTGGTATAGAGTTGTTCCAATGCCGTCAGGCCATCCTCCGACAGCAGCAGCGTGTCGGTATTCAGCAAGTCGTGCGTGTTCAGTGCTACTGGAGTAGCTACGCTTACTTTCTGAATGTTACGAGCCGAAAGCACTACATTTTTATCAACCGAGCCGGTTACCAGCAGGGTCTTTTTGCCGTTGTTCAGCTTCAGACCGTTCAGGATATTCAAGAACTCCTTGGTCTTGGGGGCCGACAGCGTGATGTTCTCTACCAAGCTACTTTGCCATCTTTA
Organism: Hymenobacter sp. AT01-02; assembly: GCF_000961955.2. Classification (NCBI taxonomy): domain Bacteria; kingdom Pseudomonadati; phylum Bacteroidota; class Cytophagia; order Cytophagales; family Hymenobacteraceae; genus Hymenobacter; species Hymenobacter sp. AT01-02. Next base: position 40,528 of record NZ_JZIR02000019.1, on the reverse strand, counting down.
GCCAAGCTCGAGAGAGCTGACAGACGAGCAAGACGCTTGGTCTTTTTGTTCAGCTTGAAGCCATAATCGCGGGGCTGAGGACCGAACATACGGCCACCACCTACGAATACACCCGACTTCATAGAGCCGGCACGAGCACCACCGGTGCCCTTTTGCTTCTTCAGTTTTTTGGTAGTGCCGTGCACTTCGTTGCGCTGCTTCGACTTGTGCGTGCCTTGGCGCTGGTTAGCCAAGTACTGCTTCACGTCGAGATACATCACGTGCTCGTTCGGTTCCAGACCGAAGATGGCGTCAGACAGAGTAACCTTACGGCCGGTGTCTTCGCCTTTGATGTTATATACTGACAGTTCCATTTGCTAGGTTATTTTTCCAGGACCACGAAAGAGTTCTTGGCACCGGGAACCGAGCCGCTCACCACGATGAGGTTCTTGTCGGCTACAATGCGCATTACCTTCAGGTTCTGCACTTTCACACGGTCGTTACCCATGCGGCCACCCATGCGCATTCCTTTGAATACGCGCGAAGGCCATGAGCAAGCACCGATAGAACCGGGGTGACGGCCACGGTTGTGCTGGCCGTGCGTTTGGCCACCTACACCAGCAAAGTTGTAGCGCTTTACAACGCCTTGGAAACCTTTACCTTTTGAGGTGCCTACTACGTCAACGAATTCGCCTTCCTCGAAGAGGGTAGCGTCAATTTCGCTGCCAGCAGTATAATTAGCTACCTCGTCGGTACGGAACTCAACGAGTTTTTTCTTGGGGGTGGTTCCGGCTTTAGCGAAGTGACCAGCCAATGCTTTGGTGGTGTTCTTCGCCTTCTTCTCGCCGTAGCCGAGCTGGATGGCAGTGTAGCCGTCCGTTTCGATGGTCTTAACCTGCGTCACTACGCACGGACCCGCCTCGATGAGCGTGCAGGGAATGTTCTTCCCGTCCGGAGTGAAGAGGCTTGTCATACCGATTTTTTTACCGATGATGCCAGGCATTCGATTGGGGTTTTAGAAAAAGACACAGTTGAAAACGCCCAAGTGGCGTTTTCGGAAATGGAGTGCAAAGCTAGGAAATTGTTGACTGATAATCTACTACCGTTCTAAAATATTTTCAGAACCACATAGTTAGCGCCACTCCCTACTCACTTGCTGATTCTCAATTCCTTTGCACATGTGACCTATCACCCTCCTACCCTACTGTTATTCTATAGCTGCGTTTGGCATCTAAATAGACGTGTTCGCCCGGTTTATTAATCATGCTGGGCGCCATTCAGCCTCAGGCTGGCTTACCGGCTTACTTCCCTCCAGGGCTAAGAGGAGGAAGAACAGCGAAAAAGCTACCCCTACTTGTGTCTCTAAGGTGTACTCAACCAAGAAGGACAAGGTAACAATGAGATAGTGTGCCGCTAGGAGGGGAGCGTAGCGTGGCCAAATGCTGATGCCAGCATAATAAAACCCAATAATGAAGAGTAACACCCCTATAATACCAAAGGCAACTGCAGAGTATAAATATTGATTATGTGGTAGTATGTAGGCTTCCTGACGAATATTTGGGAATTCCTTTTGGTAATGCGCTGCCATTTCTTGCTCCATGTCAGCCTTGCCTACACCTAACAAGAAATTTTCTTTGATAACCATTGCTGCTACTCGATACGAGTACACACGTCCTACTAAGGAGTAGTTGTTGGCTGACTCGGTGTGCTCTACGCGACCAACATCTTCACGGGTATTGGCATACTTATTTTGGAACGTAGGGAAGCAGATATAGCTTACTATAGGTAGAACAAGCATTACTGCCGCTACTTGCAGAGCTCGTAAATAATCACGATGACGTATCAGTAACCACAAGCAAGTAATCCCCCCTAACACGTACAACGTGAGTAGGCCGCTACGCACAGCAAGCATATGCTGGTATAAGGCCAACCATATTACTGCGCCTAGCACCCAGGGGCGTAAGCGTGGCCCTACATTGTGGTGCATGAGAAGCAGAGAGCCGGCTACCACTGCTAACGTTACGATAAGACTAAAGCGAATATGATCTGGCTCTGTGGGCATCACTTTAGAGCGCAGATAAGACTCATTAATTTCTTGGGTGTGCAGTAAGTAATTTCCTGTGCTTACCAATGACCCCAACAGGGTAAGACCCAACAACCAGAGCCATAGCAACTGTAAGTATCGAGTTGGAAGCGGAGGCAGTAGCCAAAAAGCGAATGGTAACGACATAAAGGGCAATTGTAGTACTACATCCCGCTCATACGCTGACCAGTTAGCGGTACTCGTAACAAGACCAGAAGCTAGATGGATACCAAATACCAGTACAAACGATCCATATATAGTCCAGGTGGCGCGTTGGTACGAGGCACGGTGCAGCCCATAGCAGAGTAATCCTGTAATCAAGATTCCAACCATACCGATGCTAGGTAGCACACGGAAAAAAGGAGTGGTAAACAGCCCCGCAATGATGCAGCCGCAGAAAAAAACGGCAATCATCATTAATCTGGGTAATGGCAAGAGAACTGACAAGGAGGAAAACATGAAAACAAATGCGGTGCATTGGAGGCGTGTTACTCAGCCAACGTTGCTACTATACACAACAGTACGGTAGAGCCTCACTTCCGTGCCACAAGTTGCACCGATAAAAAACAAAACACCCCACCGGTTCCGCAGAACCAGTGGGGTGTTTTGTTTTATCTAAGCTGAAAAGCAGTCCTCAGACTTTAATTTCAACGTCTACGCCGCTTGGCAATTCAAGCTTCATCAGAGCATCTACCGTCTTCGACGAAGTAGAGTAGATATCTACGAGGCGCTTGTAAGTGCAAAGCTGGAATTGCTCACGTGACTTCTTGTTCACGTGGGGCGAACGAAGTACGGTGAATTTTTCTTTGTCGGTCGGCAATGGAATGGGGCCGCTTACGATAGCGCCCGTAGCCTTCACCGCCTTCACAATCTTCTCCGACGATTTGTCCACCAAGTTGTGGTCGTAGGATTTGAGTTTGATGCGAATCTTCTGGTTCATGTCTATTGAATGAAAGCGGTATTAGCGGATGGCGTTGCCCTTTTGCTTAGCAATGATTGCTTCAGCAAGGTTGTTAGGCACCTGATCGTAGTGCGAGAACGTCAGCGAAGCTGAAGCGCGGCCCGAAGAGATAGTACGCAGCGACGTCACGTAGCCGAACAGTTCCGACAGAGGAACATCAGCTTTGATAACGTTAGCACCACCTTTGGTATCCATGCCCTTCATGATGCCACGACGACGGTTCAAGTCACCGGTTACCGAACCCGTGTACTCATCTGGCGAAACTACCTCTACAGCCATAATAGGCTCAAGCAATTTCGGACCAGCCTGCTTACCAGCTTCGCGGAAACCACCACGGGCGGCGAGTTCGAACGACAGAGCGTCCGAGTCAACATCGTGGTAAGAACCGAAGTACAAACGAACGCGCATGCCTTCAATGGGGAAGCCAGCCAGCGGACCGTTCTTCATAGCTTCTTCGAAGCCTTTCTGAACCGGAGCAATGAATTCACGAGGAATAACACCACCCGTAATGTCGTTTACGAACTCCAAACCGGGTTTCTCCGGATCAGTCAGCTTCGGACCGAGTTCGAATACGATATCACCGAACTTACCACGACCACCTGTCTGCTTCTTATAGGTTTCGCGGTGCTCAACGGTTTTAGTCAACACCTCTTTGTAGGCTACCTGGGGAGCACCCTGGTTAATCTCCACCTTGAACTCACGACGCATACGGTCGATGATGATTTCTAGGTGAAGCTCACCCATACCTTTCAGTACGGTCTGGCCCGTTTCAGGGTCAGTCTGAACTACCAGCGTAGGATCTTCTTCTACCAGCTTGGCAATAGCCATACCCATCTTGTCAACGTCAGCCTGAGTTTTAGGCTCAATGGCGTAACCGATAACAGGCTCAGGGAACGACATCGACTCAAGTACTACGCGCGACTTCTCGTCAGTCAGCGTGTCACCGGTTTTAATGTCTTTGAAACCCACACCGGCAGCAATGTCACCAGCTTGGATTTTGTCGATCGGATTCTGCTTGTTCGAGTGCATCTGCATCAGGCGCGAGATACGCTCTTTCTTGTTAGTACGGTTGTTGTGCACGTACGAACCAGCATCCAACTGACCGCTGTAGCAGCGGAAGAAGCACAAACGACCTACGAAGGGGTCAGTAGCAATTTTGAACGCCAGAGCAGTGAAGGGCTCGTCGTTATCGGGGTGACGCTCGATTTCTTCGCCGGTGTCAGGATTGGTACCAACTACAGCAGGCATGTCCAGAGGTGATGGCAAGTAAGCCATAACAGCATCCAGCATCGACTGCACACCTTTGTTCTTGAAAGCCGAACCGCACATTACGGGCGAGAACTTCATGTCGATAACCGCTTTGCGGATTACCACCATCATTTCTTCGCGGGTAATGGAGTCTGGATCGTCAAAGAACTTCTCCATCAGCGTGTCGTCGTATTCAGCAACGCTTTCTACGAGCTTCTCACGCCATTCGGCTACCGTATCCACCAGATCTTCGGGAACTGGGATTTCCTTGTAGGTCTTACCCTGGGTCTCGTCGTCCCACACAATGGCTTTGCCAGTGAGCAGGTCAACTACGCCTTTGAAGGTGTCTTCAGCGCCGATTGGAATTTGCAGTGGCACGGGAGTAGCGCCTAGCTTATCCTTGATCTCGTTAACAGCTTTGAAGAAGTCAGCACCAGCACGGTCCATCTTGTTGACGAAGCAGATGCGTGGCACTTTGTACTTGTCAGCCTGACGCCATACAGTCTCCGACTGTGGCTCTACACCCGATACGGCGCAGAACAACGCTACGGCACCGTCCAGAACACGCAAAGAGCGCTCCACCTCTACGGTGAAGTCTACGTGGCCGGGAGTATCAATCAGGTTGATTTTATATTGCTTAGTCTCTGGGGTAGGATCACCCTGTACAGTTGGGTAATTCCAGAAGGTAGTAGTAGCAGCCGACGTGATAGTGATACCACGCTCCTGCTCCTGCTCCATCCAGTCCATCGTGGCAGCACCTTCGTGCACTTCCCCGATTTTGTGGGTTTTACCGGTGTAGTAGAGAATACGCTCCGACGTGGTGGTCTTACCAGCGTCGATGTGCGCCATAATCCCGATGTTCCGGAGGTATTGCAGATCTTTATTAACAGCCATTGCTTTTTTTGTGACGTAGGGAATTCAGCAGTTGAGCTTGTAGAACGCGAAAATTATTTTTCTCATTCCCTAAGCCCACAACTTCTAAAGTCCCTGCCAGGTCTGATTAGAAGCGGAAGTGCGAGAAGGCCTTGTTGGCTTCTGCCATCCGGTGCGTGTCGTCCTTTTTCTTCACGGCAGCACCTTCACCTTTGGCGGCAGCAATGATTTCGCCAGCCAACTTGTCTTTCATGGTTTTCTCACCACGACGACGAGCATATTGAATCAGCCACTTCGAGCCAACAGCAATGCGACGATCTGGGCGAACTTCAGTAGGCACCTGGAAGGTAGCACCACCTACACGGCGGCTCTTCACTTCTACAGTTGGCATTACATTGTTCAGGGCTTTACGCCACATTTCCAGGCCGCTCTCTTTGGTGCGCTGCTCAACCAGTTCGCAGGCATCGTAGAAAATACCGTAGGCCAGGTTTTTCTTCCCGTCGTACATCATGTAGTTAACGAAGCGGGTCACTAGCGTCTCCTTGAACTTGGGGTCCGGCAGGAGGATGCGCTTTTTTGGTTTTGACTTTCTCATGGGTGTAGAAATGAGTGTTACGGCAGTGAGCAGTGGGATAAGAACCATGTGCTATCCGGCACTGGGCACTACCTCACTCGTTCAATTACTTTTTCTTGCCGGGTGCTGGTTTGCCACCTTTGCCTGCTGCGGCAGCTTGGCCTGGCTTCGGACGCTTAGCGCCGTACTTCGAACGACGCTGCAGACGGCCGTTTACACCGGCAGTGTCAAGAGCGCCACGGATGATGTGGTAACGTACACCGGGAAGGTCTTTCACACGGCCACCACGGATCAGCACGATGCTGTGCTCCTGCAGGTTGTGGCCTTCACCAGGGATGTAGGCGTTAACTTCTTTGCCATTGGTGAGGCGCACACGGGCAACTTTACGCATAGCCGAGTTCGGCTTCTTAGGCGTGGTGGTGTACACACGGGTGCAAACGCCACGGCGCTGCGGGCACGAGTCAAGAGCCGGCGACTTCGACTTCGTCGTCAGCTTCTCGCGGCCTTTTCGTACTAACTGGTTGATGGTAGGCATCTACGGAATGTTTTGTCTAGGAGGGTTCTCTCCAAAAATTAGGCTTGCAAAGGTATAGAAGTTGCCTCGAAATAGCAAACAGGTTGAAATAGTTAATTTTAGAGAAATCATACGGGCATTTTAGCACCTCAAAAATCTACTTCTAGGGTCAACTACACGACTCAGAACGTATTCGTTTCCCCTTCTTCTATGCTATTACTATCACATAATCTCTCCACATTCAATTTAGTTACGTTACTCATTCCCCTATAGTTAGATAAAACAAAGAAGCGGCTTCTATCTTTCCGATAAAAGCCGCTCCGCTCATTGCACTATTTCTAGAATTATGCCTCCCCCACTTTACCACCGAACCCCATTGGGTACATAGGCCCGTCTTGCTGATGCTTGATAGCACCATGAGCTTGCTCGTAACGCTCAATATTTTCAGCTAAGGCGGCCTGCAAACGCTTTGCATGCTCGGGTGTCAACACAATGCGAGCTTTCACCTTTGCCTTCGGTAGCCCTGGCATTAAGCGAATGAAGTCGACCACGAATTCACTACTGCTATGTGCAATCATGGCAAGGTTAGCGTATTCGCCCTCGGCTATTTCTTCGGTCAACTCAATATTGATAGCATTTGAATCTTGAGGAACGTTGGCGTCGGTTTCCGGTTGATGTTGTTGGGCCATGTAGATGAAAGTTGAAGACGCTGGACCAGCGGCGTGAAATGACAAGTACGGATAAAAGAAAAAGCCGACCAGTATTTCTCTGGCCGGCTTTCCTTATTTACTATATGCTCCGGATGTTACTCCGAAACTGACTCGCGGCGTGAGGCGCGTGCAGTACGCTTGGTAGGAGCTACTACGTCGTCGGACTTGGCCGCTTGAGCAGCTTCCAGTTCCTCCTTCGAGCCTACGATCTGGCGAGTGTACTCGCGCAGACCGGTACCAGCTGGAATGAGGTGACCAACGATTACGTTCTCTTTCAGACCCAGCAGTTCGTCGGCCTTACCACGGATGGCGGCTTCGGACAGCACCTTGGTCGTCTCCTGGAAGGATGCGGCCGAGATAAACGACTGAGTGCCCAGCGAAGCTTGCGTGATGCCTTGCAGCGTGGGCCGTGATACGGCAGGCTGGGCTTCGCGCACTTCTACAAGAGCAAGGTCGCGGCGGCGCAGGCTGCTGTTCTCATCACGCAGGCGACGAGCCGTTACAATCTGGCCGGGCTTCAAGTTCGTAGAATCACCCGCGTTGGTTACCACCTTCATATCGATGATGGTATCATTCTCTTCCATGAAGATAATCTTGTCGATTACCTGGTGCTCAAGGAAGGTCGTGTCACCGGCATCAAGGATAACCACTTTCTGCATCATCTGGCGAACTACCACCTCAATGTGCTTATCATTGATTTTCACACCCTGCAAGCGGTATACTTCCTGAATTTCATTCACGAGGTATTCCTGCACTGCACCTGGACCCTGAATGTTCAGAATATCCGTTGGGGTGATAGCACCATCTGAAAGCGGCGCACCAGCCGGATGAAGTCATTGTCCTGCACAAGAATGTGCTTCGACAGCGGCACCATGTACTTCTTCTTCACGCCGTCTTTCGACTCCACGAAGATTTCACGGTTACCACGCTTCACCGTACCATAGGTTACTACACCGTCGATTTCAGCTACAACGGCTGGGTTCGATGGGTTACGCGCTTCGAAGAGTTCGGTAACGCGAGGTAGACCACCGGTGATGTCGCGAGTTTTACCCACGGCACGCGGAATCTTAGCCAGAATCTGACCAGCCTTGATCTTCTCACCGTTCTCCACGTTCAAGTGCGAGCCAACTGGAATAGAGTAGCCTTTGGAGCCTTCCAGGTCACCTTTCTTGCCGGGGCGAACAATGATAGCAGGGTTCTGATCCTTTGCCTTCGATTCGATAATCACTTTCTCGCGGTGACCGGTCTGTTCGTCCGATTCCTCACGGTAGGTGATACCTTCAGTAATAGCGTCGTACTGAACGGTACCATCAAACTCAGCCAAAATAACGGCGTTGTAAGGGTCCCAGTTGTTCAGTTCTTGGCCTTTCTCTACCTCTTGGCCTTCTTCAACCAACAAGAACGAACCGTACGGCACGTGGTTCGAGATGAACACCTTGCCAGTGCCTTTCTCCACGATGCGAATCTCACCCGAGCGACCCATCACCACTTTCACTGGCTCGCCGTCGGCGTTGGCAGTTTCTACGGTCCGGATGTCTTCGAACTCAATCACACCATTGAACTTGGCGCGAAGGCTAGCCTCTACGGCAATGTTTGAGGCAGTACCACCTACGTGGAAGGTACGCAAGGTCAGCTGGGTACCGGGTTCACCGATAGACTGAGCAGCAATTACGCCCACAGCCTCGCCCTTTTGTACCATGCGGCCCGACGACAGGTTACGGCCGTAGCATTTGGCGCAGATACCACGCTTCGATTCGCAAGTCAATACCGAACGAATCTCTACCGACTCGATGCTGGTAGCATCTACGCGGCGCGTGATATCCTCCGTGATTTCCTCACCAGCCGGCAGAATTACTTCGTCCGTGAGCGGATCAATGATATCGTGTACAGCTACTCGACCCAGTATACGCTCAGCCAGCGGCTCTACTACATCTTCGTTATCCTTCAAGGCGAAGGTCTCGATGCCACGTAGCGTGCCGCAGTCAGTTTCGTTTACGATTACGTCCTGCGAAACGTCTACCAGACGACGAGTCAGGTACCCGGCGTCGGCCGTTTTCAGTGCAGTGTCAGCAAGACCCTTACGGGCACCATGGTAGAGATGAAGTACTCAATTACGTCTAGGCCTTCTTTGAAGTTAGACAGAATCGGGTTTTCGATAATCTCACCAACCGAACCTTGCAATGACTTCTGTGGCTTAGCCATCAGACCACGCATACCGCCGAGCTGACGAATCTGCTCGCGCGAACCACGGGCACCGGAGTGCATCATCATGTAAATCGAGTTGAAGCCCTGGTTCTCCTTTTCGAGGCGACCCATGAGGGTTTCAGTGATTTGGTTGTTGATGCGGGTCCAGATGTCGATAACCTGGTTGTAACGCTCGTTGTCCGTAATTAGACCCATCTGATAGTTCTGCGTTACGGCAGCTACATCAGCTTGGGCTTGGGCAATTAGAGCGTCTTTCTCTTTCGGGATGTTGATATCACCCAGACCCATCGACAGACCACCTTTATAAGCCGACTGGAAGCCCAGCGTCTTAATGTCGTCGAGGAACTGCGCCGTGCGGGCCATGCCCGTACGCTTGAACACCATCGAGATGATCTGCTGCAGCTTCTTCTTGGTCAGCAACTCATCTACGAAACCTACTTCCTCAGGTACGAGCTGGTTGAACAGCACGCGGCCAGCCACTGTCTCAATAATCTTCGTTACAAGGTTATCTTCCTCATCACGAACCTTCGTGCGCACCTTAATATAGGCGTGCTTCGACAGCTGACCTTCGTTGATAGCAATAACTACTTCCTCGTCCGAGTAGAACATGCGGCCTTCGCCCTGGATCTGCTCGTCTTCGGTGCTGCGCTTGCCTTTGGTTACGTAGTACAGGCCAAGAACCATGTCCTGCGACGGTACCGCGATGGGCGCTCCGTTGGCGGGGTTCAGAATGTTGTGCGACGCCAGCATCAGCATAGAGGCTTCCAGGATAGCGGCCGGTCCTAGGGGAACGTGCACAGCCATCTGGTCACCGTCAAAGTCAGCGTTGAAAGCCGTACATACCAGCGGGTGCAGCTGAATAGCTTTACCCTCGATGAGGCGGGGCTGGAACGCCTGAATACCCAAGCGGTGCAGCGTAGGAGCACGGTTCAGGAGCACTGGGTGGCCTTTCAGCACGTTCTCCAGAATGTCCCATACTACGGCGTCCTTGCGGTCAACGATTTTCTTAGCCGATTTCACCGTCTTCACGATACCGCGCTCGATGAGCTTACGGATGATGAATGGCTTGAACAGCTCGGCTGCCATGTTCTTGGGCAGACCGCACTCGTGCAGCTTCAGCTCAGGGCCTACTACAATAACCGAACGGCCAGAGTAGTCAACACGCTTACCGAGCAGGTTCTGACGGAAGCGGCCCTGCTTGCCTTTCAGCATATCAGACAGCGACTTCAGCGCGCGGTTACCTTCTGCACGCACGGCGTTAACCTTACGTGAGTTGTCGAAGAGCGAGTCAACAGCTTCCTGCAACATGCGCTTCTCGTTCCGCAGAATCACTTCAGGAGCCTTAATTTCAATCAGGCGCTTGAGGCGGTTGTTACGGATAATTACGCGACGGTACAGGTCATTCAAGTCAGAAGTAGCAAAACGGCCACCATCCAACGGCACGAGGGGGCGCAGTTCCGGGGGAATAACCGGCACCATGCGGATTACCATCCACTCAGGCTTGTTCTCCACTCGGGTAGCGGCGTCGCGGAAAGCTTCTACAACCCGCAGACGCTTCAATGCTTCAGCCTTACGCTGCTGCGACGTCTCGTGCGCAGCAGAGTCACGCAACGAGTACGATAGCTCGTCGAGGTTGATGCGCTCCAACAATAGCTGTAGAGCATCAGCACCCATACGGGCGATGAATTTATTTGGATCCTCGTTTGGCAGCATCTGGTTCTCCCGGGGGAGCTTGTCGATGATATCGAGGTATTCATCTTCAGTTAAGAAGTCGAGTTGCTGTACGCCTTCTTCGGCCAGCACACCCGGCTGCACTACTACGTAGCGCTCGTAGTAGATAATCTGGTCGAGCTTCTTGGTGGGCAGGCCCAGCAGATAGCCGATTTTGTTAGGCAGGGACTTGAAGTACCAGATGTGCGCAACAGGCACCACCAGTTCGATGTGGCCCATCCGCTCCCGACGTACTTTCTTCTCGGTCACCTCTACGCCGCAACGGTCGCAGATAATGCCTTTGTATCGGATGCGCTTGTATTTACCGCAGTGGCATTCCCAGTCCTTTACGGGACCGAAAATCCGCTCGCAGAACAAGCCACCCATCTCGGGCTTGTACGTCCGGTAGTTAATCGTCTCAGGCTTTACAACTTCACCGTTCGACCGCTCCAGAATGGATTCGGGCGAGGCCAGCGAAATGGTAACTTTCGAGAAGTCCTGTACCAGTTTTTTGTTTTTTGCAAACGCCATGTAGAGTAGCTGTTGTTAGCTGGTGGCTTTTATCTGTTCGTTGGTTCCGCCAGTCTTAAGAATGGTCGGAGAGAACATAACAGTTCGACTCTGCGAAAAGTGCTCTGTGGGTCGGATAGGTACGCCACGCAGTAGGTTTCCGCCAGGTCTGGTACTCGGGTGACTCAGAAGACTGAATCAAGGTGCGGCCAACTTCTGCTAGGCCTGTTTGCCGTTCTGACCATATCTCGGAACGACGCCAGCAGATGATGTTATCGGTTTCCCGAACCGCGGGTATGCTATTATCAGAAGACTTGAAAAGTGGCTGCCAACACTCGCGCATCAGCAGCCACCATTTTCAAACCTTAGTCAAGCGTGATTTCCAGGGCCAGACCACGTAGCTCGTGAATGAGTACGTTGAATGACTCCGGGATATTCGGCTTGGGCAGTACGTCACCTTTCACAATGGCTTCGTACGCTTTGGCACGGCCTACCACGTCATCCGACTTCACAGTCAGGATTTCCTGGAGGACGTTGGAAGCACCGAAGGCCTCCAGAGCCCATACTTCCATTTCGCCGAAGCGCTGACCACCGAACTGGGCCTTACCACCAAGCGGCTGCTGGGTGATGAGCGAGTACGGTCCGATGGAGCGGGCGTGCATCTTATCATCAACCAAGTGACCCAGCTTCAGCATGTAAATTACCCCAACGGTTACCGGCTGGTCGAAACGCTGACCGGTGAGACCGTCGTGCAGGTAAGCACGGCCGAAGTGTGGTAGACCAGCTTCCGTTAGTTCGCGCGATACCTCCTCTTCGGTAGCACCGTCGAAAATGGGCGTAGCGTAGGTACGGCCCAACTTCAAGCCAGCCCAGCCGAGTACGGTCTCGTAGATCTGGCCGATGTTCATACGGCTTGGTACACCTAGCGGGTTAAGCACGATGTCCATTGGCGTACCGTCGGGCAGGAAAGGCATATCCTCATCGCGCACGATGCGGGCTACTACCCCTTTGTTACCGTGACGGCCTGCCATCTTATCACCTACCTTCAGCTTACGCTTCTTGGCAATGTATACTTTGGCTAGCTGCACGATACCAGCAGGGAGTTCGTCACCTACTTCCAGGGTAAACCGGTCACGCTTGAAGCGAGCAGTGATGGTGTTACGCTTCTTGGTGTAGTTCTTCACCAACTCCGTCAACATGCCATTCACTTTTGCATCAGCGGTCCAGTTCTCCAGAATGAGGTCTTTGAACATATTCACCTCTTCTGGCACGGCATAATTGCTTTCATCCTTGTAAGGGTTCTTCTCGGGGAAGAGAGCATCCGTGATGTTCTTCTTACCGAATTTGGCCCCCTTGGTCAGGATTTCGTCACCAAACTTGTGCTTCACGCCCTGCGAGGTCTTGCCTTCCAGCAATTCTACCAGCTTGTCGATCATCACAGCTTTGATGCCGCGCAACTCACGAGCGTACGACTCTTTCAGTTCTTCTACTTCCTTCTTTGACTTGGCCCGTAGGTTTTTGTCTTTCTTAGGACGAGAGAACAGCTTAGTGCCGATAACTACCCCGTTCAATGATGGTGGCGCCTTAAGCGAGGCATCTTTCACGTCGCCAGCTTTGTCACCAAAGATGGCGCGGAGCAGCTTCTCTTCCGGGGTCGGGTCAGTCTCGCCTTTCGGCGTGATCTTACCGATGAGGATATCACCTTCACGAACCTCAGCACCCAAACGGATGATACCGTTGTCGTCGAGGTTACGCACGGCTTCTTCGCTCACGTTTGGAATTTCTGACGTCAACTCTTCTTCACCACGCTTGGTCTCGCGCACCTCTAGTTCGAATTCCTCAATATGGATTGAGGTAAAGATGTCGTCGCGAACAACGCGCTCCGAGATTACAATAGCATCCTCGAAGTTGTAGCCCTGCCATGGCATGAAGGCTACCTGCATGTTGCGGCCAAGAGCTAGTTCACCTTTGTTTGTGCCGTAGCCCTCGCACAAAGGTTGCCCTTTAGTTACCCGCTCACCCTTCTTCACCAAAGGAGTCAGGTTAATGCAAGTATCCTGGTTGGTACGACGGAATTTGATCAGATCGTACGAAATCTTTTCAGCGTCGAAGCTTACAAGAATATCGTCTTCCGTCAGGTCGTATTTAACTACGATCTTGTTGGCATCTACGTAATCAATAACACCGTTACCCTCGGCTACCACCAAGGTACGAGAGTCAATAGCTACGCGGCCTTCCAAACCAGTACCCACGATGGGAGCTTCCGCTTTCAACAGCGGCACCGCCTGGCGTTGCATGTTCGAACCCATCAGGGCACGGTTGGCGTCATCGTGCTCCAAGAATGGAATAAGCGAAGCGGCAACTGATACAATCTGGTTCGGAGCTACGTCCATGTAGCTATACTCCGTTGGGCCTACTACTGGGAAGTCACCTTCAAAACGACCTTTTACTAAGTCGTTAATAAAATTACCATCCTCATCGATGCGGGCGTTGGCCTGTGCGATGTGGTGGGTATCTTCTTCCTCAGCTGTTAGATACTTCACGTTCTCCGTAGTATCTACCTTACCGTTATCTACGGTACGGTAGGGAGTTTCAATGAAGCCCATTGAGTTTACGCGAGCGTGCACACACAACGACGAAATCAGACCGATGTTTGGTCCTTCCGGCGTTTCGATAGTGCACAGACGACCATAGTGCGTGTAATGAACGTCACGTACTTCGAAACCAGCACGCTCCCGCGACAGACCTCCTGGCCCTAGTGCCGATACGCGACGCTTGTGCGTCACCTCAGCTAGGGGGTTCGTCTGGTCCATGAACTGCGAAAGCTGGTTCGTACCGAAGAACGAGTTAATCACGCTCGACAACGTACGCGCGTTGATCAAATCAACTGGCTTGAAGTCCTCGTTGTCACGCACGTTCATGCGCTCCTTAATAGTACGCGCCATACGGGCCAAGCCTACGCCGAACTGAGCATAGAGCTGCTCCCCTACCGTGCGCACACGACGGTTGCTCAAGTGGTCAATGTCATCGACAATGGCCTTTGAGTTAATCAGACCAATCAAGTATTTCACGATGAGGACGATGTCCTCATTGGTTAGCACGCGGGCCTCCCAGTTCGTGTCAATACCCAATTTCTTATTGATACGGTAGCGGCCTACGTCACCGAGATCGTAGCGCTTATCCGAGAAGAATAGCTTTTGGATGATGTCACGAGCAGTTTCTTCGTCAGGAGCTTCCGTATTACGGAGTTGACGATAGATTTGCTCAACGGCTTCTTTCTCCGAGTTGGAGTTGTCCTTTTGCAGCGTGTTGTAAATAATTGCATAGTCAGCAATGTTTACGTTTTCACGATGCAGAATTACCGACTTAGCACCAGCGTTAAGAATAACGTCAATGTCTTCCTCCTCGATCGTAGAATCGCGCTCCAACAGAACTTCATTCCGGTCAATGGACACCACTTCACCGGTGTCCTCGTCCACAAAGTCTTCCGTCCAAGTGCGGAGCACACGGGCAGCTAGTTTGCGACCTACAGCCTTCTTGAGTGTTTTCTTATCAGCCTTCACCTCTTCCGACAGTCCGAACAAGTCTAGAATGTCTTTATCGGTACCGTAGCCAATAGCACGGAGCAGTGTAGTAACCGGAAATTTCTTCTTCCGGTCGATGTAGGCGTACATCACGTTGTTCACGTCCGTGGCAAATTCGATCCACGAACCTTTGAACGGGATAATACGAGCTGAATACAGCTTAGTACCATTGGTATGCTTGCTTTGCGCAAAGAACACACCAGGTGAGCGGTGCAGCTGCGAAACGATAACGCGCTCTGCCCCGTTGATTACGAATGAGCCTTTTTCGGTCATATAGGAATATTCCCTAAGAAAACCTCCTGCTCAATGGTCTCGAAGTCCTCGTTGTCCGTATCATTGCAGATCAGGCGCAACTTAGCCTTCAGGGGTACCGAGTAAGTCAAGCCCCGGTCGATGCACTCGTCAACTGAGTACTTTGGCGGGTCGACGTGGTAGTCAATGAATTCCAGAACAAAGTTTTCGCGCGAATCCGAAATCGGAAAGTTCTCAGCGAATACTTGAAACAGGCCTTCATGGGTACGGTTCTCGGCAGCCGTCTCCAACTGGAAGAAATCCATGAACGAGCGAACCTGCACGTCTAGGAAATCCGGGTACTCAATAACCTTTTTAATCTTGGCGAAGTTGATCCGCTCGTCAGCCGCTTGCAGTTTTTGCAAGCCTGTCTGTGCTTTCGGTGTAGCCAATGTATGTGGGGTTAGGAAATGGATACTGAGAGAATCCAACCCAAGCAGCTAGCAGAACTAGGCACCTGGGTAAAACGAAAGTTTTTGGCGCACGAAAGCGCAAAGCAGAACCTTGCGCTTCTGGCGTCCGTAGGCACGAAAAGCCGCAAAGCGGCGTGCAATCGAACTTCCGACTAGTTTGTTGCCTACAAACAGGAAAAGACCTGGCTTAGTTGCCAGGCCTCTCCTTATTTGCTGGTTTTACGAGCAGGCAGCAGAAATTACTTAACTTCTACTTCAGCGCCAGCTTCTTCCAGTTGCTTCTTCAGCGACTCAGCTTCGTCTTTAGCAACACCTTCTTTCAGGGGCTTAGGAGCACCGTCAACCAGTTCTTTGGCTTCTTTCAGGCCCAGGCCGGTCAGGTCTTTTACCAGCTTCACAACAGCTAGCTTCTGGCCACCAGCAGCCTTCAGGATTACGTCGAACGAGGTCTTCTCCTCAGCGGCTTCAGCAGCACCAGCGCCAGCACCACCAGCTACCATTACGGGAGCAGCAGCAGCAGGCTCAATGCCATACTCGTCTTTCAGGATAGTAGCCAGTTCGTTTACTTCTTTTACCGTCAGGCTAACGAGCTGCTCGGCGAATGCTTTCAAATCTGCCATTTCTGTAGATTGTTAAAAAGGGGGTTGTTGAACTTTGGAAATTGAAAGTGAAAAAGATGAGCAGCGGTTAGCCTGCAACCTCTTCTTTTTCGGAAAGCGTTTTGATAAGACCAGCAAGGATGTTGCCACCGCTCGATAGAGCAGAGATAACGTTCTTGGCTGGCGATTGGAGCAGACCGATAACTTCACCGATAAGCTCGTTTTTGCCTTTGATAGTGCTGAGTGTCTCTAGCTGGTTGGCACCTACATAGATACTAGCGTCTACATAAGCACCTTTCAAGGCAGGCTTAGGCTCAACACCTTTACCATATGCCTGAGCTTTATAGAACTCTTGGAGCAGTTTAGCAGGAGCATTACCTGACTCTTTCGAGAACAGAATGCCTGACTGTCCTTTCAACGCTGCATCCATTTCAGCGGTATCGCCACCAAGGGTGTCGAGAGCTTTACGAATGAACGTATTCTTGTATACTTTGAACTCCATGCCGCGGGTAAAGCACAGGCGACGGAATTCGTTGATTTTCGCCACCGACATTCCCGAAGCATCGGCAATGTAGAACGCGTTGTGCGATTGAAACTTCTCGCTCAACTCGTCGACGAGGGCTTGTTTGTCTTCCCGGATCATATCGTCGTGTTGATTAAAACTTAGGCGGAAGTTACTTGCGTGTCAACTGGAACAGCAGGAGACATTGTGCTCGAAAGCGTGATGCTCTTGATGTAGGTGCCTTTTGCCGAAGAAGGCTTCAAACGCTGGAGCGTCTGGATAACTTCGATGGCATTTTCAGCAAGCTTTTGCTCGTCAAAGGACACTTTACCAACTGAGCAGTGAATGATACCGGTTTTATCAACTTTGAAGTCGATTTTACCAGCTTTCACTTCCTGTACAGCTTTGGCTACATCAGTGGTTACAGTACCAGACTTAGGGTTGGGCATCAGGCCACGAGGACCTAATACACGACCTAAGCGACCAACCTTAGCCATAACAGATGGCATCGTGATGATTACGTCGATATCAGTCCAACCCTTTTCGATTTTCGAGATATAGTCGTCGAGACCAACATAATCAGCACCAGCTGCGGTAGCTTCGGCTTCTTTGTCTGGGGTTACAAGGGCTAGTACACGAACGGTCTTACCGGTGCCGTGAGGCAGTGTAGCCACGCCACGAACCATTTGGTCAGCTTTGCGTGGGTCTACACCCAAGCGAACGTCGATGTCAACTGAAGCGTCAAACTTGGTATAGGTGATATCCTTTACCACTTTAGCAGCTTCCACCAAGGTCCGAATTTCGGTTAGGTCGTGCTTAGCAAGGGCTTCCTTGCGCTTTTTGCTAATTTGTGCCATGTGTCTTCTCCGTTGTTAAATTATTCAGCAAAGGGAGAAGTACCCGAGATGGTGATGCCCATGCTGCGAGCCGTACCAGCTACCTGCTTCATAGCTGACTCAACCTTGAAGGCGTTGAGGTCAGGCATTTTCGTCTCGGCAATGGTACGCACTTGGTCCCATGATACTGACCCTACTTTGTTACGGTTAGGCTCTTTTGAGCCGCTCTGAAGCTTTGCAGCATCCATGAGCAATACCGGAACTGGAGGGGTCTTCACCACGAAGTCAAACGACTTATCGGTGTACATGGTGATGAGTACAGGACAAACTTGGCCGGCCTTATCCTGGGTGCGAGCATTAAACTGCTTGCAAAACTCCATGATGTTAAGGCCTTTGCTACCAAGTGCAGGTCCAACCGGCGGCGCGGGGTTCGCGGCGCCTCCCTTTATCTGAAGCTTCAGATAACCTCTAATTTCCTTGGCCATTTGGTTTGAAGGGCTTCGGACTCTGCATCGTAACACGCAGCGTCCTCAGTTTTTGATTGCTCCTAAGTGGAAGCACCACCGACCCGGAGCGGATAATCGGTGACGTTTTGTATGAGTTACGCTTCCTTCTCGACTTGAGTATAGCTTAGCTCCATAGGAGTGCTACGGCCGAAAATTTTCACGATAACGTTCAGCTTCTTACGCTCCTCAAACACCTCCGACACAGTACCTGACATTCCAGCAAAGCCTCCATCTACGATCTTCACTAGCTCCCCTACTACAAATGGGGTTTCCAGTGTTGCAGTTTGCTCTTCAGCCTCATCCACAATCCCGAGAATGCGGTTTACCTCTGAGATATGCAACGGTACTGGCTTCGTGTTTTGACTAGCTGCCTTACCCTCTTTGTCGCTGAGAAAACCAATTACACCAGGAGTGCTAGTGATAATGTGATCAACCTCACCGTGAGTAAGATCAGCGTGAATGATAATGTAGCCAGGGTACAGATTCCGTTCACGAACGCGCTTCTTACCGTTGCGCATTTCGAAAACTTTTTCTACTGGTATCAGCACCTGTGGTACCAATTCTGATAGGCCATGACGACCAATTTCAGTTTCCAGGTAAGTCTTTGCTTTCTTCTCTTGTCCGCTAACCGAACGGACCACGTACCATTTCAATTCGCCCATTGTTGTCGTATGTTCTACCGATTAACGGAACGAAGTGTAAAATGCTTCCAAGCTCTTGCTAAAGGCAACATCCATCAACCCAACTACGGCTGCAAACAACAAAGAGCCTAGCAATACCAAGCCGGCACTTTTCTGCAATTCTTCAATGGATGGCCACGTTACTTTGTAGCGCATCTCCTCGGACGTCTCGCGGAAATAGTTAGACAATTTGCTCATGATACCGGCACCAGTTAGGTGATTAAGAGGACGGCTGCCGAAGCAGCCGTTATTCTTGGTGGCACGGGCGGAGAGATTCGAACTCCCATCAAAGGTTTTGGAGACCTCTATTCTACCCTTGAACTACGCCCGTGTATGCGTCCCAAGCCTTCAAGGTGCTGGATTG
Organism: Hymenobacter sp. AT01-02; assembly: GCF_000961955.2. Lineage (NCBI taxonomy): Bacteria > Pseudomonadati > Bacteroidota > Cytophagia > Cytophagales > Hymenobacteraceae > Hymenobacter > Hymenobacter sp. AT01-02. Next base: position 21,386 of record NZ_JZIR02000019.1, on the reverse strand, counting down.
GGACTGCAAATGTAGGAAACTCTTTAAACAAAACAAATCCGCCCCCGAAAAAATCAGAGGCGGATTGTGTTGATTACCTAGAATCTAGGAAAAAATTAGTCGGTGATTTCAGTAACCTGACCAGCACCTACGGTACGGCCACCCTCACGGATAGCGAAACGCAGACCTTTTTCCATAGCTACCGAGTTGATTAGCTCAACCGAGATAGTTACGTTGTCACCAGGCATTACCATTTCCACACCTTCGCCCAGCGAGATGATGCCGGTAACGTCGGTGGTACGGAAATAGAACTGGGGGCGGTAGTTGTTGAAGAACGGAGTGTGACGACCACCTTCCTCTTTCGACAGTACGTACACCTCAGCCTTGAACTTAGTGTGAGGCTTAACGGAACCGGGCTTGCAAATAACCATACCACGACGGATGGCTTCTTTTTCAATACCGCGGAGTAGCAGACCTACGTTGTCACCAGCTTCACCACGGTCAAGGATTTTGCGGAACATCTCAACGCCAGTTACGGTCGACTTGAGGTTCTCAGCACCCATACCGAGGATTTCAACTTGCTCACCCGAGTTGATGATACCACGCTCGATACGGCCGGTTGCTACCGTACCACGACCCGTGATAGAGAACACGTCCTCTACTGGCATCAGGAAGGGCAGGTCAGTCAGACGAGCAGGAATTGGAATGTAGCTGTCAACAGCTGCCATCAGTTCCTCAATCTTGGGAACCCAGTTAGCATCGCCGTTCAGGCCACCCAGAGCAGAACCCTGAATAACTGGAATGTTGTCGCCGTCGAAGTCGTAGAACGAGAGCAGTTCACGGATTTCCATTTCTACAAGCTCAAGCAGCTCGGGGTCATCCACCATGTCCACTTTGTTCATGAACACTACCAGCTGAGGTACACCTACCTGACGAGCGAGCAGGATGTGCTCACGAGTCTGGGGCATTGGGCCGTCGGTAGCAGCTACCACAAGGATAGCACCGTCCATCTGAGCAGCACCCGTTACCATGTTCTTCACGTAGTCAGCGTGACCAGGGCAGTCAACGTGAGCGTAGTGACGGTTTTCGGTAGCGTATTCTACGTGAGCGGTATTGATGGTGATACCACGCTCTTTTTCTTCGGGAGCATTGTCAATCGAAGAGAAGTCGCGCTTGGCAGCCAGACCTTTGTTAGCCAGAACCGTGGTGATGGCAGCAGTAAGGGTGGTTTTGCCGTGGTCCACGTGACCAATCGTGCCGATGTTTACGTGCGGCTTGGACCGGTCAAAATTTTCTTTAGCCATTGTAAAGAGATTAAGAGGAATTTTGAGGTAAAGAGGGGGAAACGCGACTAGACTATACAGTAAGAAAGCGAAACACAGCTCCGTTTAGTCGGGACTGCACGTCGCTTCACTTTGCTGACAGTTTCCAAACGGTGCAGTCGCGCTGCCCCGTTGGTACTCGTAATTCTGAGCCATTTATGGGATTTGAACCCATGACCTCTTCCTTACCAAGGAAGTGCTCTACCACTGAGCTAAAACGGCTTATTTGATGTGGCAAAGGTACGACAGGAGAAGAACATTTGCCACTTGGGCGATTACTCTATTTCTCGTTGCCAGACTTAAGCATCGAGCGGGAGACGAGGTTCGAACCCGCGACCTGCAGCTTGGAAGGCTGCCGCTCTACCAACTGAGCTACTCCCGCGTACGGTAAACTAGTAAAACAATGAACCATGAATTACTTCAAAGGCTCATCGTTTTACTATTTCACTACTGTGGGGGGAGAAGGATTCGAACCTTCGAAGTCGTAAGACAACGGAGTTACAGTCCGTCCCATTTGGCCGCTCTGGAATCCCCCCAATTATTACCTCTGACGCCGATTGCGAAGAGTATTCCCATCTACTTCCCGAAGACTAAGTGTCGGTGGTGTGTCGATTGGAGTTGCAAAATTAGAGGCTTTCTGACGTAAGTCAAGACCTCAGCGAAAAAGGTTTTGTTTTTTTTCTTCCTACCCTAATTCAGCCGCTGCTCATTAGGGCGACAACCACTTGACTATCTAGGATAAGCGTGCGAATTGATTCGAAAGGCCACAACTAAAAAAAATTTCTGTTGTCTATTGAATGAGGCTGTATATCGAGGTTAACCGTTGGTCTTTTTCCTTGGTCCGTATATCTCGGAGGGTGGTTTTTAAAGCAGGCATACTACTCGATAACTCGTTCAAGCCCTTGTACGCACCTAGTCGTACGTAATATATGGGGTGAGTTCTAGCTAGTGTTTCGAGACGTGCAATACCTTTCTCGCGCTCAATGGGAGGCATACGCTGCATAAGCACGCCGAAGTTCTCTAGCAGTGTATATAACACCTCGGCGGGGGCATCTTGACTGCGTCGTAAAAACCATTGGTAGTGGTCAGCCGTCCCATTCAATCCATAGTAATTCGCTAAAGCGGTAAGCAGAGAGGCATTTCGCGTTTCTTGTAGCCCATTAATTTGCTCACGAGTGCCTATTGTTGGCGCTTTAGCTAAGGCATCTACTGCGGCTCCCACTACTAGGTAAGAACTGTCTTTAAGCGCCGCTGAGTACACGCTGCTGAAATCCTCATTTGCAAATGAAGATAGAGTAGTAATAGCAGTGGCGCGTACTCGATTATCCTTTTCATTGATAGCTACTCGTTCTAGATCCTTGCGAACTGCAGAACCTTCGGGACCCTTGTAACGACGTAACCCTGCAGCCGCGACTTGCCGAACCGCCCAGAAGTTGTCGTTTAATGCACTGCGCAATACAGCGCTAACAACCAGATCACCAGACTTACTACGTAAGCCCTCAATAGCTTCGTATTTCTGTAAATAGTTACGGGCGTGATTAAACTGGAAGATAAGCTCATCTTGCGTGCGTTGCTCATCGAGCTCGGCTAGCAGAATACCTTCGCTATCAAACTTCACTAGGCTAGGACGCTGCGCTATGGGCAAGCGAAACGTCTGATTGGCTTTGGTGACGATAATCCGATGATCAGTAGCCTGGTTTCCAGACCACGTGGTAACCGTGACTGGCAAACGGTAAACTGGCTGAAATAAGGTATCCTGCGCTTGCTGCACCCGGAGCGCAACTTGACCGTTTTCGTAGCTGTGAGTAATACGCAGTTCAGGGTGTCCCCGCTGCATAAACCACTGGTCAAAGAACCACATCAGATCCTCCCCTGTCGTTTCCTCAAATGCTATCCGCAGCTTGGCAATTTCGGTGGAGGCAAACTTGTTTTGAGTGAGGTAGCGGTTGAGGGCCACGAAAAACGCTTCATCGCCCACGTACTTGCGTAGCATATGCAAAACTCGTCCTCCTTTGTCGTAGGAGTGTCGGTCGAACATGTCTTCCCGGTTTAAGTATTGATACCGGATCAACGGCTCACGCTTCGTTTGAGCCTCTTGCAAGTAGTTGTTCAGCTTTGTTTGCTGGACAAATGCAGCGGCATCAGCACCGTATTTATACTCGGCCCACAGCAGTTCAGAATAGTCGGCGAAGGATTCGTTTAAAGGCAAATTCGACCATGATTCTGTAGTGACATAGTCGCCAAACCACTGATGGAAAAGCTCATGCGTAATGACTGCTTCCGACTCGTAGCCTATATCTGGCAGTTCCCGGTTTGAGAACTGCACTAGCTGCTGTTGGATAGTAGTAGCGGTGGTATTCTCCATAGCCCCCGACACAAAGTCGTGTACAGCCACCTGGCTGTATTTCTCCCACGGAAACTCTACGCCAAGTTTTTTAGAATAAAATTCCAGCATCTCGGGGGTGTTGCCAAAAACTTGCTTGGCCGTGTGCTGGAACTCTGGGTCAACGTAGTACTCAATTGGCTTGCCACGCCACGTATCCGTAATTACAGAGAAAGTGCCAACGGCAAGCATCGTAAGGTACGGCGCAGCGGTAGGCTCTGCTTCCATACATCGGTACGGGTGCCATCTGGATTTCGCTTGGTGGAAATAAGCAAGCCATTGGAAAGAGTTTTTAACCCGTTTTCCACTGTAATGCTGATTTCCTGCGTCATGCGCTGGTTAGGCTTATCAATGGTTGGAAACCAGCAGGAACTTCCTTCTGTCTCTCCCTGGGTCCAGACCTGACGTGGCCTACCTTTCTCCGTGCCCAAAGGATTAATAAAGTAAAGCCCTTTATCATCGGTAATAGCCTCACTACCACCGCCTTTAGGTAGCTCGTTTGGTTTTGCTGTATACTGCACTCGTACCTGGTACTGCTCAGTACGCGTGTAAGATCGGTCGAGGGTAATTGTAAGCTTTTTCTTGTCGTAGCTGAATTTAAGGTCTTTACCCTTCTTACCATTAGCTACCATTTCCACACTCCTCACGTCGAAGCCTTTGGCATCGAGCACTAATTGAGTTTGTGGGTAGAAGTGAGGGCGCACGGTGAGGAGCGCGCTACCTAGTAACCACTGCTTGGCCCAATCAAACCGCACATCCAGCTTCGTATCAAGCAAATCATGTACAATAGTAGCTGCTGGCTGAACGGGAGCTGTAGGGGGCAACCAGTTGGGTACAGGAGCGGGTGCTGGCAGAGTTGTTGTAGCAGCTTCAGCAGGAGCTGATACTTTCTTGCGAGTTGCAGCAGGTTTGGCTGGCTTTACTGCCTGAGCCGGTGCCACCATGTGGCAAGTCAGAAGTAGGCCAATAATGCCAAGAACCGGGTATTTCATGCTGAAAGGCAATAGGGGGAATGAAGGGTCAAGTTCCGAATTTATTTCAGATTTGACCTATCTTTATGCCCATTTCCGCCCCACTCTCGCCCTCCTCACATGCTACAAGTACGCACCAGCCCCGATCAACTCTGGGACATCGATTACACTTCTGGAGGACCTATTACTGTGAATGGGCAACCATTTACTTGGGACCTAATTCCTCTTGGAAACGGGCGTTACCATTTGCTACATGAGGGCCGGTCTTATTCTGCGGAGCTAGTTTCTGCTGACTATGCTACTAAAGCGTTTGTACTGCAGCTTAACGGACAGCGCCTAGAGCTGCAAGCTAAAGACCGCTTCGATTTGCTTCTTGATAAGCTGGGTATGAGCAATGCGGTAGTCAGCAAAGTAAATGAGCTGAAAGCACCAATGCCAGGTCTGATTGTCGCTATTCGGGTTGAACCTGGACAAAGCGTACAGAAGGGCGACCCGTTGCTAGTGCTGGAGGCCATGAAAATGGAGAACATTCTGAAAGCACCTGGCGACGGTACCGTGACGGGCATCAAAGTTGGCTTGCGCGACAACGTGAATAAGGGCCAAGTGTTGATTCAGTTCAGCTAACCCACTTTTCGCGTACGTATCCTTCTGCTCTCTATTTCTAGTAGCTTGCCTACTCTCACCAAGTATAAACGCGTCTTACGCTTAACCCCCCTGTACTTTGAAATACAACAGAATCCTGCTGAAACTAAGCGGCGAGGCCCTAATGGGTCAGCAACAGTACGGCATTGATGCCGAGCGCCTGATGCAATACGCTGAAGAAATCAAAGCTGTAGCTGCGACGGGCACGCAGGTTGCCGTCGTTATTGGGGGCGGCAACATTTTCCGTGGTGTGCAGGCCGAAGCTTTTGGCCTAGACCGCGTACAGGGCGACTACATGGGCATGTTGGCAACTGTAATTAACTCCATGGCGCTGCAAAGCGCACTAGAAAAGTTGGGCATTCCTACCCGGTTGCTTTCTGGTGTTACAATTCAGCGCGTATGTGAGCCGTACATCCGACGCCGGGCATTACGTCACTTGGAGAAAGGACGAGTAGTTATTTTCGGAGCAGGCATTGGCTCTCCTTACTTCACTACCGACTCTGCTGCTTCACTACGCGCTATCGAGATTGAAGCAGACGTAGTGCTGAAGGGTACGCGGGTAGATGGCATCTACACTGCCGATCCAGAAAAAGACCCAACGGCTGTTCGCTACTCCGAAATCACGTTCGACGAGGTAATGGAGAAGAACCTCAACGTAATGGACATGACAGCCTTTACCCTGTGCAAGGAAAACAACCTTCCTATCATCGTATTTGATATGAATAAGGAAGGCAACTTGCAACGTCTTATCGAGGGAGAAACAGTAGGTACTCGCGTAAGTATGCTCGGTTCTACCACTAGCGCTACGCTTGATGCTAAGCATAGCAGCTTACAGCCTACTACCGAGCATCCTCTAACTAACTAAATCACCTGATCAGGAGGTAGAAGGAGCGTCAAGCAGAATACATTGCACAACGCTAATCAACAGCTTCCCTTCTGCTTACAGATCTTATCTCTAATTCTTTCCTTTCACACAATGGACGAAGAAATAAAGTTTTACCTGGACGAGGCCGAAGAGTCAATGGGAAAAGCCCTGCAACACACGGGCGTAGAGATGACACGAATTCGGGCAGGTAAGGCATCACCAGCTATGCTCGACTCACTGCGAGTTGACTATTATGGTACCCCCACCCCTATTGGTCAGGTGGCCAACGTTGCAGCTCCCGATGCTCGTACGTTGTTCATTAAGCCATGGGAGAAAAACATGATCAGCGAAATTGCTAAGGCCATTAAGAATAGTGACCTAGGCCTTAATCCTCAGTCAGATGCTGAAGGGGTACGCTTGAACATTCCAGCTATGACAGAAGAACGTCGGCGGGAGCTGGTAAAGCAGGCCAAAAACGAATCAGAAAGCGGCAAAGTGCGCATTCGCGGCATTCGCAAGGATGTGAATGATGCCCTTCGCAAACTGCTTAAAGAAGGCGCTTCTGAAGATGCTATCAAAGATGCTGAAGCGAAAGTGCAAAAGGCAACAGATAGCTACATCAGCCGTGTTGATGACTTGCTAAGCAAGAAGGAATCAGAAATTATGACCATCTGATTTGTAGCCTACTTAACTAAAAAAGCCCCCTTGCTTGCATAGTCAGGCGAGGGGGCTTTTTAGTTAATGTATACTTAGTGCCAGTAGTCAGCTTGCAGAATGCGAGCTTCAACAGTTTCAGGCACTAAATAGCGGATAGACTTGCCAGCGCGCACACAATCACGAATAAACGTGGCTGAAATGTCTAACAAAGGAGCTTCTACAACTTTCACTCCCGGGCGCCTATACACATCTGTGGCAGCTACGTCCGGCCTTGGATATACGTACACTTCGTGTTCAGCCAGAATACGCTCAGCTTCCTTCCACTTAGGTAGACCGGGAAGGTTGTCTTCGCCCATCAGTAATACAAAATGATGCGCTGGATGCTGGCGCCGCAACTCATCAAGCGTATCGATTGTGTAACTAGGCTTAGGCATCCGAAACTCTATATCGAGTGCTCGTAGCTGCGCATTTCCCTCAATAGCTAGCCGCACAAGCTCATAGCGATGTTCCTCAGCTAAGAGCTCATGCCCTACTTTGAAGGGACTCTGCGGCGATACAACTAGCCATACTGCGTCTAAATCAGTATGAGTAGCCATGAAGTTAGCCAAGATTAGGTGTCCTGTATGGATCGGGTTGAATGAACCAAACAGTAAACCTACTTTGACGGCATTAGACGGCGTACTCACACAACGGCTGGCTCGGGGGCAATAAAGTCACGTACTAGTTTTTCAGCCTGGTCAATGGCCTTGTCTAAATCATCGTTGACAATAGTCACATCAAAGCGGTCTTCGAAGGTAAGCTCGAAGTTTGCCTTATAGATGCGTGCTGAAATACTAGCGGCGGAATCAGTTGCTCGGTTACGTAGGCGTTGCTCTAGGACTTCTAGCGAAGGTGGCTTTACAAAAATGGCTAGTGCCCGCTCTTTGTAAAACTCCTTTATACTAAGGCCTCCTTTAACGTCAACGTCGAGAACAGCATGTTCACCACCTTCCCAGATGCGCTCAATTTCAGATTTGAGCGTACCATAAAACGCACCTTCGTATACTTCTTCCCACTCCACAAAGGCATCTTGGCGGATTTTCTCCTGAAATTCCTGAACGGAGATGAAGTAGTAGTCCTTACCATTAGCTTCTGTGCGCCCACGCTTATCACGTGTACACGCTGATATCGAGAAACTTAGCTCCGGTATGCGCTCAAGCAACCGGTGGACAATAGTGGTTTTACCAGCTCCCGAGGGAGCCGAGAAAGCGATGATTTTACCCTGCATGGGGTAAAATTAGGCCATTTCTGCCTTAACGCGAGCAAGAATTGTGTTTGACAGCGAAGAAGGCACACCCTTACGGCCTACATGCTGCGACAAAAAGTCAACAAATAGACGCTGCTTGTCAATGCTATCGAAGCAAGGAGAGCAATCTTCGGCGTGGTTTACGAAGTAATCTTCGTCTTCTGCCGTGGGCTCCTGCCCAACAATGATTTGATCAAGGATTGTATTCACACGTTCACAGTCGGGTCCGGACGTGGCGGCCTCGCTCTGGTTGGTTTGCTTTGTAGAGGTAGCTTTCATAATGGGGGTTGGCAGTGAGTTATTCATTTTCGTCTAACGCTAGGTCATCGTCGCCATTCTCTGAGCCATAGCCCATTGATTTGGCGTATTTTTCCAATTTGTCCTTCAAGAAATTACGTGCCCGGTGCAAGCGAGAGCGCACCGTCCCGATAGGGATATCCAGCACTTTTGCCATTTCCTCATACGTGAAACCTTCCAGGTCGCAGAGGATAATAACCGTGCGGAAATCCACCGGCAGCGAGTTCAAAGCGCTGGCCACTTCGTCGCCGATGAGGTCGCGCACGGCCTGCTGCCGCATATCGGTTGATGTGCTGCCGGCGTCGCCGTCGGCCTCTACATCTTCCGAGTTGTAGTACCCTTCGATTTCGCTGTAGTCAACCTTAGCTGGCTGCTTACTTTTCTTGCGGAAATCGTTGATGAACGAATTTTTCAGGATGCGAAACAGCCACGCTTTGGCGTTTGTTCCCGGCTCGAAGTACTCAAAGAAGCGATATGCTTTCAGATAAGTTTCCTGTACTAAGTCATTTGCGTCATCTTCATCAAGCGTAAGCCGGAAGGCGAAGTTGTACAGTGGATCGAGCACAGGCATGAGTTCGGCCTGGAAACGCCGATCTTTTTCTTCTTTGCTCAGTTTCGGAACCCGTTCGGGAGAGTCGCTCATGGACGGAAAAAATTGCGGCTGAATAATAAAAGAATACCGCTGACAGACAAATATATGCTTTATACCGTGGGACAAACGGAAGGTTTGCCCACTGAGGTACAAGCAGCGCGGCGCTCGTTGGCTACCACTAGGAAGCCGTAGAAAAACACGAAAAGGTTGAACCCAATCTGCAACTGAAGAAGAGAATCTACCAGCATAGCAGTGGCCTGTATCAACAGGAACCGATACACGTACGCATTCTGCCGCAGGGCGGGTTTCATTAAAGGCCCAAAGAGTACCAGCAACCATAGGCTCAAGCCTACCACACCGGCGGCCACAAGCTGGTGTAAATACTGATTGTGAACCATCACGCGGTTCTCGGGTTCGAGGCCGAAGCTCTGCCATTCGTACTGACGCATCATGCCTGATAGGCATCGGCCGGGCCCACGCCTAGCCACGGATGCTGCTGCGCAACGATGACGGCTGTTTTCCATGCCGCAAAGCGCCGCGACAAGGAATACTGGTTGATATCATGTTCTTGCTGAAACTGTTGGACGTCCCAAATGGTAGCGTGCATGCGCTGCTGCACTGGTTCCAGGGTTTGATACGCTAGCCAGGGAACAACACTCAGCGCGCACAGTAACGCTACTCCGCCGAGGACACGCCGTCGCAATAGTAGCCGGACTGCTTCTACTATTAGCATAACGTAGAAGGCTAATAATCCCGTACGGTAAGCTAACAGATGAAGCGTGAGAACTGCTAGTATAACTGATACTACCAACGCCCAACGTACAGGCGGCGGGGTATAGGGATTGCGCCGAAGCAAAAGCCCTAAAAAGGCCGCTAAGGCAAGCATCAGCCAAAGTGAATATGAAATATACCTGTTACGGAGGGTAAACTCTGCCCTAACCCGAAAGCAACATTTGCGGCGGCAGCGTCGAGAAAATATACTCCCAACGTTGCCATTCCGACCAGGGCAGTACCAACTACATACAAAGATCCCACTGCGCAGCGCTGCCGCTCACTTAGCGGTACGGCCACGGCAAAGGTGAAAGGCACGGCCAACCAAGGCAGCTGCCGGTATACCTCATGCCGCCAGACAGGCCAATCATCGGTATACAGACAACTTACCAAGAGCACTGCATATAGCAACGCGGGCGCCCAAACGCTTTGTAGGCGTATCCACTGAGGGAGGGTGCGGCGTATTTGTGGATTAGTGGCAGCGGCTAGTACACCTACAATTGGGCACAATGCTACTAGGGCCCGGGAGGCAAGCAGACCCGTTACGCCTGCCACGCTAGCTAGCAAAAGCAGATACTGGGAAAGCTTTCCGCTAGCCCACCAGTGCCGCCAGCGAGATTGAGAACTAGTAGGATGTAGGAACGATGTGGTGAAGGCCATTACGCGAGCAAGTAGATCAGGAGGCGACCGAAGGCAACGGCTGCCACCCTTGAATCTGGGTAAAAGCGAGTACGGGCGACAACGCTTTCATACACGAACAAGCAGCCGGCTCCGATCGGCAGTCCTCACACCCCGGTTTGTCGAAGACTATATACTCGGCATGGGGACCTAGCGGGGCCCAACGGCCGGGGTGCATAGGACGGATGGGCGGATAGAGGCCTAACGCATAACGGCCCAATGCTGCTGCCAAGTGCAAGGGGCCCGTGCTACCCGCCACTAGCCCGTCGGTAGTGGCAATAAAAGCTAGGAGTTCTGGCAAGCTGAGCTTACCGGTTAGATCGGCGGCTATGTAGGGCTGATACTCCTGTAACCACTCGCGCAGTTCCTCCCCTTCAGCAGCCGTGCCTGTAACAAAAACATAATGTCCTGCTTGGTGCAGAAGCTTTGCCAATTCGCCAAAGTTGGGTAGCCCCCACTCCCGCGCGCTGCCTCGGCTGCGGGGATGCAAGATTACGCGCAGTTGCCCTAGCTGTTGGGTGGCAAGTGGTACTTGTATGCTGGGAGGTACTGGAACGGTAGGAAGTAGCTGCACTAAGCGCGCTACCTCAGACAACGTCATTCCTTTGGGGGATCCCAAGGGTTGAAGCAACGACATATTCAGTTGCGCTTCGTGCAAAGGAGAGTTTTTCCTGCTCAGACTTATCAAGCGGTTACAAGTTAGCCAGTGAAACCACCGGTTGCGGGTGCCAATACGCAAGGCTATACCAGCCTGCTGAGCTAGCTGCGCAATGTGCTTGTTAGGAAAAATGTGCAGTACTACATCTGCCTGAACGGCACGAACGGCTTCTACTTGGTCCTTGGCTGCTAGCTGCTTGAGCTCGTCGTAATTCAGAAAAGCGTCTACCCACGGGCAGGCTTCGGCTACGGCTTGCGTGTATGTGCGCCCTAGCAATACCACGTGGCATTCCGGAAATAGCTGCTTGAGTTGCCCGCACACGGGCAATGTCAGAACTACGTCGCCAATAGCATCGGTACGACTTACAAGGAAGGTTTTCATGCAAAGGCTGGGGTAGCAGATACTAATGGAGGAGCAGGCTTTGACATTATTTTGCCCCGCTGTTTTTGGTTTTTAGCTTGGCAAATTTCAGGAAAACGCCCCAGGCTGAAATGGTAGCAATGCTAAGGCCTGCAAAACCATCGAGCATACCCAGCCGAAAGAAGTACCCATGAGCGAACTTCCACCAAGGCTTCACCACCAGTTGAAAGAGGGATACATTGCGCTTGCCCCGTATCCACAGTTCCTCGGCAGCAATACTAGTGAAGCGGTTGAGTTGCGCCACGTGCTGCTCCACTGAGTTGTAAGAGTAGTGCAAGGCATCACCCGCCAACATCCCAACAGGCTCCCCCGACGACACCTCATACCGCTCGTGCAGGAGCAGCCCCATCCATTGGCCCTGACGCCGGTCGTAGAGACGCAACTTACGGTCGGGGTACCAGCCGCCGTGGCGAACCCACGTACCGCAATAGTTGGTAAGGCGAGCCATTGTATAGCCGCTACCCCGCCAATTTTGCTTAGCCGCCAAGATGCTCTGGCGAAGTTCCTCCGTCAGCACTTCGTCAGCATCTAGTTGAAGGACATAGTCGTGCTGGGCTTGGGCGGTAGCAAAGTTTTTCTGCTGGACGTATCCTGCAAAAGCATGCTGCACTACCTGGGCTCCATGTTCCCGGCAGATTTCCACGGTGCGGTCGGTAGAGAAACTGTCTATCACTACTACCTCGTCTGCTATGCCGCGCACGGCTTCCAGGCAACGAGCAATGTTAGCTTCTTCGTTGAAGGTGATGATAACAACAGATAGTGGAACGGCACGCATAGGGACAAATATCCGGATTTTGGCGGCGCAGTCAGTTCAAAGCTGCTCGGCCACTTCAAGTAAAGTTCAGCTTCACGCGTTTGCCTGCGTATAGGTACTTATCAATTGTCACCTTTCTGCGCGCTCCTATGCCCAACCTAAAAGACCAAATTATCCTTGTTACGGGTGCCACATCGGGTATCGGTAAAGTCACTGCGCTTGAACTGGCCAAGCAAGGCGCCTACGTGGTGCTGCTAGCACGCAACGCAGAAAAGGCGGAAGCTACCCGCCGGGAAATAGTAGCTGCCGCAGGCCATGACCTGATAGGCGTGCTGCTCTGTGACCTCTCCGACTTGAAACAGGTGCACCATGCCGCCGAAGCCTTTCAGCGCACGTATCCCCGCCTCGATGTGCTGGTGAACAATGCGGGTTTGCTATTTGGTCAGTCCCGCAACGTATCAGCCGACGGCTATGAAATGGGCGTCGCAACCAACCATCTCGGCCCATTTCTCCTTACAAGCCTATTACTGGACGAGCTTCAAAAGAGCTCAGCAGGCCGCATCGTAAACGTAGCTTCCGAAGCCTACCGGTTTTCCAAGCCTGATCTGAACGATTTTCAGTCGGAGCGCCAGTATAGCCCGTTGCGGGTATATAGCAACACCAAGCTTTACAATATCATGTTCACTCAGGAGCTAGCTCGGCAGATGCGCGCACGTGGCATACGCAACGTAACCGTTAATGCGGTACACCCCGGCGCTGTAGCCAGCAACTTCGGCGACAGTTCCAGCGGCTGGCTTTCCACGCTCACTCAGCTCTTCCGGCCCTTTATGCTATCAGTAGAGCAAGGTGCAGCTACTAGTATCTTTCTAGCCTCCGAACCCATTGGCGCCGAAATCAGCGGCGGCTACTTTGAGAAGAAGCAAGCCAAGGCCGTAAAGCACTCATTCAATACGCCAGAGAATGCTCAGGCGCTGTGGCAGGAAACCGAGCGCCTCGTGCAACATAACTTTTTTCAACACTAGCGCTTGAACTCTGATAAGCGCGTGGCAGCCTGCTACGGATCCATCGGCATGGTAGGGCTGTAGTTTCAGGGATACAGCACTGTTTATCAATGCTTGACTGCTGTGGCGCTAGTTGTACTTGTAGAGTAACTCGGAGTTCATATCTACGAGAAGCACCCGTGCTATTTCTGAAACAATTTGTGACCTTGGTGCTTCCTCCACTTATTCAACTGGTTTACTTGATTTCATGGAACTAGGTATTAGCTCCTTTGGCGAAGTAGCTCCCGCACACGTAGCTGGGCGCGACCAAGCAGCGGCCACCCGCATGCAAGAACTGCTGGCCATGGCCAAACTTGCCGACGAGGTAGGGTTAGATGTACTTGCCTTGGGTGAGCACCACCGCCCCGACTTTATCATCTCCTCCCCGGAGGTAATACTGGGTGCGGCGGCGGCCGTTACGAAGCGCATCCGCTTGTCGAGTGCCGTTACGGTACTCAGTTCGGCCGACCCCGTGCGAACGTTCCAGAACTTTGCCACCGTCGACTTGATTTCTGGAGGCCGGGCTGAGATTCTGGCGGGCCGTGGGTCTTTTATCGAGTCGTTTCCACTATTTGGTTACAACCTGCAGGACTACGATGCCCTGTTTGTGGAGAAGCTCAATCTGCTTTTGAAAGTCAACTCAGAAGAGGTAATTAACTGGCAAGGCAAGCACCGCCCCAGTATTGCCGGCAAAGGTGTGTACCCTCGCCCGGTGCAAGACAAGCTGCCCGTATGGATTGGTGTTGGTGGCACTCCTGCTTCGGTAGTGCGAGCCGCCCAGCTAGGTCTACCGCTTACCATTGCCATATTAGGCGGCGCCCCGGCCCAGTATGTGTCCTTCACCGACCTTTACCGCCAGACCTATAGCCAAGCGGGCCACGATGCTGCTCAACTACAACTAGCTATCAACTGCCATTTCCACGTGGCTGAAACAGCCAAGCAGGCAGCCGACGAGTTTTTTCCACCTTACTCGCAGCTTATGAACCGTATTGGCCGCGAACGGGGCTGGTCGCCAATGTCGCGCCGGCAGTTCGACTACCTGTGTGGGCCCGAAGGGCCTTTGCTGGTGGGTAGCCCCCAGGATATTATCGATAAGCTGCTGTACCAGAAAAGACTGTTCAACAATACCCGGTTTCTAGCCCAACTAGTGATTGAAGGTATTTCGCACCAGAGCGTACTGCGTGCCATTGAACTTTTCGGACAGGAAGTAGCGCCCGCCGTGCGAGCTGCTATTGGGGTGGCAGTAGCGTAGCACTCCGCTTAGCTATACCATACCCAATGCAAGGCGGCATAGTTTCCGCTACAGCTAGCCCCAACCAAAAGAAAAGCCCGCCTGACGCAATGCCAGGCGGGCTTTTCTATGCAATATTTTAAAATTGCTTAGTAGCGGTACAGGTCCGATTTGAAGGGGCCTTCTACCGTTACGCCGATGTACTCTGCTTGCTTCGGCTTCAACTCATCCAGCTCAACGCCAATTTTGGCGAGGTGCAGGCGAGCTACCTTCTCATCGAGGTGCTTGGGCAAGGTGTACACTTTGTTTTCGTACTTGTCGGCGTTTTGCCACAGCTCTAGCTGCGCTAGCGTCTGGTTGGTGAACGAGTTCGACATCACGAACGAGGGGTGACCAGTGGCGCAGCCCAAGTTTACCAAGCGACCCTCGGCAAGGATAATTACCTCTTTACCGTCGATGTTGTAGAGGTCAACCTGAGGCTTCACGGTATCCTTGGTGTGGCCGTAGTTTTTGTTCAACCACGCCATGTCAATCTCATCGTCGAAGTGACCGATGTTGCAGACGATAGCCTTGTCCTTGAGGGCACGGAAGGCGCTTTCGGTGATGATGTCGCAGTTGCCGGTAGCGGTTACTACGATGTCAGCTTCCTTGATAGCATTTTCCATCTTCTTCACTGCGTAGCCGTCCATGGCAGCTTGCAGGGCGCAGATGGGGTCAATTTCCGTTACGATAACGCGGGCGCCAGCACCACGCAACGAAGCAGCAGTACCCTTTCCTACGTCGCCGTAGCCAGCTACTACGGCAATCTTGCCAGCCATCATCACGTCGGTGGCGCGGCGAATAGCATCTACGGCCGACTCTTTGCAGCCGTACTTGTTGTCGAACTTCGACTTCGTTACGGAATCATTGATGTTGAAGGCAGGCATGGGTAGGGTACCGGCTTTCACGCGCTCCAGAAGACGCAGAACACCCGTAGTCGTTTCCTCCGAAATGCCCTTGATGCCTGCTGCCAACTCGGGGAACTGGTTCAGCACCATGTTGGTCAGGTCGCCACCGTCGTCCAGAATCATGTTCAGGGGCTCGCGCTTCTCACCGAAAAACAGTGTCTGCTCAATGCACCAGTTGAACTCTTCCTCATTCATGCCTTTCCAAGCATATACGGGAATACCAGCCGCCGCAATAGCGGCCGCCGCGTGGTCTTGGGTAGAAAAGATGTTACACGACGACCAGGTAACATCAGCGCCCAGCTCAATGAGGGTTTCAATGAGCACTGCCGTTTGAATCGTCATGTGCAAGCAGCCAGCAATGCGCGCACCTTTCAAAGGCTTGCTAGCGCCGTACTCTTCGCGTAGGGCCATCAGACCGGGCATCTCGGCCTCGGCCAAGCGGATTTCTTTGCGGCCCCACTCGGCGAGGCTCATATCTTTTACTTTGTACGGAACGTAGGCCGTCGTCTTAGTCTCAACCATAGTGGTAGAAGAATGCGTGTCGTGTTTCAACTGCAAAGGTACGTGATTTGTTCTCCTCTCTTGTTGCAGGATATTAGCCCTCGCCCTAAAGCACACAACCCGCCCTAGCCGGAGCCAGAGCGGGTTGTAATGCACTCAAGATCAGAATGCTTATTTGTTCTCAATGAAATCTGCTTTGATCTGCAGATCAGAAGTCAGGCCCGATGCCGAGCCACGAATGAGCAGTGTGTAGATTTTACCAGCCGTCAGGGCCTTGCTGTTAATCAGGATAACAGGCACATTGCTAGAATTAGCCAAGTACAGGTTGCTGGTTGTGGCATCTATCTCAGTGAATGCCGAAGCATTGCCGAACGAGATATTAGGCAGCAGCAGCGTAGCCGTTCCCGTAGATTCGGTACGATACAGCGTGAGTGGAGATGCAGCACCTAAGCCCAGGTGCACTACCCGGATTTTAGCTTTGCCGCTGGCGGGAGCCGTCAAATCGTCCTCTACCCACAGTGGCCCTATGGAGTTGGCGGTATTGGAAGGACTATACGCAAACAGGGAGTAGTTCTTGTCCTTGCTGATAGTTTGGGTAGTAGTAGCCACGGTGGTGGTCGTACCCGTCACGTTTACCTTGAACACCCGGCTGCCGGTAGTAAGCGGTTGGTAGCCGGTGCTCTCGCCGTAGTTCAACTCTTTAATGGCGGCGTCATCGGCCAGCACTGACACTTTCACGTTGGCATTGGGCGCTACGTGCACAGCCATTATCCGAGCTTGATCGGGCGTTGCCGGGCTATCATCGTCATCGGAGCAGGAAGAGAAGGCCACGGCGGCTGGCAGAGCCGCAAACAACGCAGCGCGGCGAAGCAGGGGAACCAAGGTTTTCATAGGCTGCAAAAAATTAGGAATGGAAAAGTCCAGAAAGTTGCCGGCTCAACGAAGCGGTACTGCTTTTTGTTGAGTTGGGTCGAAAAATTTTCTCTCGGTGAATTGCACTTTTTTCTCGGCGGATCACTTAGTAAGTGGCAAATCAGACTAGTAGCTTTGCACTGTATGCATTTTGATAATATGACAGCCGTTGCATTTTCCGCCGCCGTACGCCGGATTACCTTGTTATTTGTGCTTCTCTTAGGGGGTAGCGCCGTTCGGGCTCAGCAGGTGCCCACTGCCATCCAACTCAGCCCAGAGGATAAGGAGCGCGGTCACAACGGAATTCAGAAAAACTTCTTTTTCACTACCGGCCAAGGCACTACAGAGAAAGAGTATCAGAATGCTGGTTTCTTTGGTCAGGGCCTCCGTCCTTACTTAGCTGGCAACCAAGAAGCCTTGGATAACCTGAACCGGTACCGCCGGCAGAAATGGTTGTTTCTGGCCGAGCGCCTGACGTTCGTTAGCGCCATTGGCGTGTACGGGCAACAAGTGTTAGCCAAGGACTCAGAGCAGCAGTATTTCAACAGCACGCAGAGGGTAGCCGCCGGCGTGGCCATGGCTAGCCTACTGAGTAATGTGCTGATTACGCGCAATACCAGCGTGCACTTCCAGCGGGCAGTAGATGCGTATAATGCTGGTATGCCAGCCGCTCGTATGGGTGCCTTGCAGCGTCTGCGCCCTTCGGCTATGGGCATAGCCGCCGCGCCAAGTGGCCAGCCGCTACTTGCCCTAACCTGGAACCTACGCTAGGCTATTCGGCGTTTCCTACTACACTACCTAATAAGGAGGAATCCACTAAGTACTTCGCCCGGCGCGAGGCACTTGGTGAATTCCTCCTTACGTTTGGTAGTATTTTCGCCGTGGTTCATTGACCAGGGCCGACGCACTTTCGTAGGAAACCTACATGGAATA
Organism: Hymenobacter sp. AT01-02; assembly: GCF_000961955.2. Taxonomy (NCBI): domain Bacteria; kingdom Pseudomonadati; phylum Bacteroidota; class Cytophagia; order Cytophagales; family Hymenobacteraceae; genus Hymenobacter; species Hymenobacter sp. AT01-02. Next base: position 3,548 of record NZ_JZIR02000019.1, on the reverse strand, counting down.
CCCGCTGCCGGCAGCGGCTCGACAATATGTTGTTGAGCATCTGCACGACGACCCCGCTAAACTGGCGCTGCAAGCTCGCCGCTATCCTGGCTTGCCCGTACCCGACCTAGTACGGCAGATTCAGGCACGCCAGAAGGCACGCCCCAAAGTGCCTATCTGGGCCGATAATCCGGACCTCATTTTTCCGCCAACATTGTCGGTTGAGCAAGCCTCTTCGGCGCGTACGGCGGCCTTTAAAGCCAGCCTCGTGCAGGGGCAGCGCCTGGCCGACCTCACTGGGGGCTTTGGCGTAGATGCGGCGCACTTTGCTGCCACTATCCCCGAAGTGCACTATGTGGAGCGTAACGCGGCGCTGGCAAACGTAGTCCGCTACAACTTGGAGCAACTGGGCATACAGAATGTGCAGTGCCACGCCGAGGATGCGGTAGCGTTTTTAAAGAGCACTCCTGACACCTTTGATTGGCTGTACCTAGACCCTGCCCGTCGCGACACCGCCGCCCGTAAGATTTTCCGTCTGCAAGATTGTGAGCCCGATGTTCTACGCTTGCTGCCACTGCTCTTGCACAAGAGCCGGAGCGTGCTGCTCAAGACGTCGCCCATGCTTGATATTGAGCAAGCGCTGCACGAATTGCGCCAGGTGCGCCGCCTGTGGGTAGTAGCCGTTGACAATGAGTGCAAGGAAGTGCTTTACGAACTCGGGGCCGAGCCAGCCGTTGACCCGGAGCGCTTCACCATAAACCTGCGTCGGGATGGCACGCAGCAAGAGTTTCGTCTGAACCGGGCCCGCGAAGGCCGAGCCATTGCCCGCTACGCTGAGCCCCAACAGTATCTCTACGAACCAAACGTAGCAATTCTGAAAGCAGGTGGCTTCCGTAGTGTAGGCACTGCCTTCGAGCTTTTAAAGCTGCACCAGCATAGCCACCTCTACACCTCCGACACGCTCCGGCCCGAGTTTCCCGGCCGTATTTTCCGCATTCGGGCCGTGGAGCGGTACGACGCGCAAGCATTACGTACCCACTTAGGACCGGAGGTGCGCGCCCACGTAACTACCCGCAACTTTCCTGATACCGTGGCCGAATTCCGGCACCGCACGGGTATTCGGGAGGGCGGCGAGTTGTACATCTTTGCTACCACCAACCTGGAAGGAAAGCTGATGACACTGGTTTGCGAGAAGCTGTAAACAGCATCATCACTTTATAGACTGGGTCGAGGCGCTATCTACTGGCAGCACCTCGACCCAGTCTATTTTTTATTTGGCCGGGCTCGTCCAGGGGCTACCTATAATTCGGAAGCGCCACGGAAGGGCCGCGTCGGTACCAGCGTAGTCTATTCCCACTCGGGGAGAGGCTCTAATCTCAGTGTCAGGTACGGGAGCCCCTCGGTCTTCCAGCCACACAACGTCGCTGGTAAGGCTGGTGCCATAGAGGGCAGTAGTGATGCCTAGCGCCTGGGTCAGGAGCCCCGGCCCACCCGTCAGATTACGCTGCACAGAAGCCACGCCCCGCCGCAGCAGCATTTCCGGAATACCCTCCGTAGGCTCCAGCCCCCGAATGAGTACAGCATCAGCTTTACTGGCTTCGTTGGTGATAATGTTAAAGAGGGTGTAACGGCCGTAAATAAGGTAAGCGTAAGCCACTCCGCCAGGCTCATACATCACCTGAGTGCGGGACGTGTAGCGGCCCAAGTGCGAATGACACGCTTGGTCGTTGATATGGGCGTAGGCTTCCGTTTCAACAATTATACCGCCCGTGAGTACCCCGTCGATGCGCGTGAATAGATACTTACCTAGCAAGTCGCGGGCAATCTGAACGGGGTCAGGGCGGCGGTAGAACTCTATGGGGATTTTCATGGGAGCAGTTAAGCAAATCGGTAATGGATGGTGGTAGCTCGTGCCCCAAGGGCAAAAGCTACTCCTACCTACGGACTAGCTTGAAGCATAGGCGACATTGTGTATCTTTGCTAACGTAGAGGTGGCCAGACCCCGATTGTGGGGCGCGGCTGAAAAGGGAATCCGGTTAGAAGCCGGAGCTGTCCCCGCAACTGTACGCTTCAGAAGTTGGTGCGCCTCAGCTGCCACTGTTTCGATGATGGTTTCTTTCTAGTTGAAAGAAACTGGAGGAATGGGAAGGCGGCGCATCAGAAGCAAGCCAGGAGACCTGCCTTTGCAATTCCCATGTTCAGCGCCTTCGGAGGAAGGGCGGAGAACGAATGCAGTGGCTACCCCCCGCGGGCAGTTGATTTTTCTGTTTTCGGCCTCGGCTTTGGCTTTGGGCTCCGGTTTCGGAATCCACGGTTGAAGTTTTGAACTGACGTTTCCTACCCTGGAAATTTTGGTTCGGATGATTGAGTTTTGCGCAGGACAACTACCCACGGCTACCGTACTACGGGCCGGGTGGTGCCTACTATGGCTAAGCGGCAGCATGCTGGCGAGTAGCACAGTAGTGGCTCAGCGCGCTCCCGCCCGCCTCACCGATTCTATTCAGAGCTTACCCACTGTTCGGGTACAGGGTGTGCGTCCAAGCCGCTTTGCCGTGGGAAGCCGCGTCACTACTGTTCTCGATTCGACTACTATTCTCCCGACGGGTAGCACCTTGGCCGAGGCATTGGCTGCCCGCACCCCCTTGTACCTGAAGGAATACGGACCGGGACAATTGGCTTCTATTTCCATTCGTGGCACTTCGGCTCAGCACACGGCAGTGTTGTGGAATGGCTTCAACGTTATGCTGCCCACCCTGGGCCAAAGCGACTTTTCCCTTCTACCCCTTAGTGGCAACACCCGCGCCGACGTGCAACACGGCCCGGCAGGCGCTACCTACGGCACGGGCGCAGTAGGGGGCACCGTGCTTCTGTCGTCGCCGGTGGTGTGGGGAGCAGGCTTGCGCGGCACCGTGCAGTTAGATGCTGGCAGCTTTGGACTGCGGGCAGGTAGTGTAGAAGGAAGCTTTAGCAACCAGCGCCTGGCCGTACGCACGGCGGCTTCCTACCGCACAGCCGATAATGACTTCCTCTATTCCACCCGTGAAATAACGGGGCTAGTAAGCCGCCGCCAGGAAAATGCCGCGCAACGCCAATGGAGTCTAGCGCAGGACGTGACGTTGCGGGTAGGCCAGCGAGGCGAAGTGCAGGCCTCGGCGTGGCTGACAGACGCCGACCGTCAAATTCAACCTTCCATTGGCTCGGCCAATACGCATGCACGCGAGCAGGATAAAAGCCGCCGCCTGCTGACTGGCTACCGGCACGTAACTAGCCGTCATGAGACTGGGGTGCGCGTGGCGTGGTTTGAGGATATACTCAACTACCGCAACGATGCCACCACTAGCAACTCGACGGTGCGCACCACCCAGGCCCAAGCCGACCATACCCGAAACTTTGGCAGCCGGGCCAGCCTGCGGGCAGGAGTAGAAGCCCAGCATTTTGCCGTGGTGCCGGAGCTTTACCGACGGGAAGTAACCGAAAACCGTTTCGCGGGCTACGTGCTGCTACGCTACGACCCGCACCCAACCGTGCATCTGTCGGCTAACGTGCGTCAGGCGGTGCTCCCCGGCCGC
>NZ_JZIR02000189.1:0-7454 GCF_000961955.2 Hymenobacter sp. AT01-02 | reverse complement strand
GGCAGTACAAGGGCGAATTGCGAGATGCGTACGCCTGGTGCATTTCGCCCCGATATGCGCAAGCCCCTGAAGGACGGCCTGCAACTGGTCAGTCAGGCCCAGCTTGCTGCCCACGATACCTCGGCCTGGCCGCTCGTGATCGAAGGTATACGCGCCTTTAGCTTGGAGGAAAGAGTGCCCAGCGAATGGGCCCGGGACAAAGCCATGGCCGATAACCTGAAATTCCTGCTGACCACGCGCTACAAAGACGCGAAGATCATTGTCTGGGCCGCCAATCAACATATCATGAAGCGGACTGACCAGCTCCCCAAGGGACAGAAAGTAGACCTTATCCTGCGGAACAAGATGGGCACGTATTTCACGCGGGACCCGCAATGGGCCAAGCAAACCTACGTGCTGGGCTTTGCCTCGTACCAAGGTACCAGCGGCCGGCTAGGTGGGGCAGCATATCCGGTGCAGGCGCCCGACCAGAATGGCTTGGAAAACTGGGTGCCGATGGGCCTAGCCTATGGCTTCCTAGACTTTACCGCCTATAACAAACAATTCAACTCCCCCTCAGCGCCTTTCCTGCTAAAAAGCCCCTCTCATTACACGATTCCGGCGCGATTTGCCCCTATCCCATGGAATTTGGTGTACGATGGCCTGTTCTTCATCCGTGAGATGCAAGCCACGAAAAAAAAGTGAGTAGGCTTCGGCCCTTCCCGCCCGCACCTAGCGTGGCTACCCGTGATATGCTGTTACGCAAACGGAGTCTGGGGCTGAGCTTTGCTCCTTTCGTTCTGGTGGTGCTTACCTATCCGTCAGCGTTTTATTCGTTGCTGATATTTTGCTAGCGTATCCCAGATTTTGTACATCGCGGCCCCACCAGCTTTATTGGCAAGATTAGTATTCAGCAGCAACACGCGGCCAATACCAGAGTTAGGGTCAAAAAACAGCAGCGCCACCACGCCTGGGTCGCCGCCGGTATGGCCGATAAAGCCCGTATAGCCGAAGCCCATGAAAACTCCCACATTATAGGATTCACTGTAGGGGTTGCGCTCGTTGCGTTGCTCAAAGTTGCTGGCCACCAATTGGGGACGAAACAGCTCGCGGTAGCTCTCCGGCCGTAGCACGGTGCCCTGGCCCTGGTAGCCCCGGATGAGTTCCTGTAGATACTTGCCCAAGTCGGCGACGGAGGAGATAAAGCCGCCGTCGGGGTAGGTTGTCAGTCCATAGTACGGAAACGCCACGGTAGGCGATTGGTACAGCCGCGAATAGTGGGAGAAAGCAACGTCGTCGAAGTGCCAGCCGAATCCCGCAGGCGCAGGGGCCGGGTGAGGTAGCAGGCCGTGAAGTCGGGGAACGACTGATGGCTGGCCAACTCCACGATGTACGCGGCCAGGGCGGTACCCACGTTGGAATACTCATATAGCTCGCCGGGGCGGCGAGCGAGAAACCCCTTCGGCTGGTACCATTTGCCTGCGGGGTCAGCACGTTTTGCAGAAACACGGGCAGGCTCACCGCCGAATCAGCGGGAATAAACGTCTGCTCGTCCTCAAACGCTAGCCGTAGGCCCGTCAGGTTTTGTCTAGACTTGAGGTAGTAATTCTTGCTTAGGTAGAAGTCGTTGTCGCGGATGCTGGACGTATGGGTGGCTAAGTGCCGGAGCGTAATCGGCACCTCGGGGAAAATTGGGTTGGTGACTGGGAAGGGCAAGTACTTAGTAATAGGATCATCCAGGGTGAGCAGACCTAGTTCCTGGGCTTTGAGCCAAGGCTAGCCCTACCATCGTCTTGGACACCGACCCAATGTTTTGCACGGTGTGGATGCCATAGGGTTTGTGAGTCTGAGCGTCGGCAAAGCCAAAGCCATGCTGGTAGAGGACGCCCTGCCCACTCACGATGGCCACTCCAAACCCGTTAAAATGGCCTTGGCTACGCAAGGCCTCCAACTCCGCCGTTAGCGAGTCTTGTGCGGCCCGCCGCTGAGCCACTCCGGGCGTGGCAAAGCCAAAAGGTAACCAGAGAAGTAAGGCAACAACGATTTTGAGCACTAGATAAGGCAAAGAGTGTAGTGGCACTACGGGCCAGCGCTAACGGCAAATAAAGGTTTACTTTATGAGTTAGGGGGTGTTGGAGGATAACCAAGTGAGGCAGTTGGCCTTGGTTAAAATTTTAGCACCAAAGTTTGCTGGCCGCGCTTCGACTGGGAGCAGCAACCGGGCACCGAAAGAGCCCCTGGTTATCATACTACGATTTCTCGGATAACTCTGGGAAAAGTGGTGGGTTTCGGCTACCGTCGTCTCACGGATAAATTGCAGTGTTTTTCCGGGATGAGCGTTGCATATTGAGCGTTGTTTTACTAGGCCACGCAAACATGAAGTTCAAGCTCTGCCTTTTATGCTTCGTCTTTGCCGCTTGTCGTGCAGAACGTAGGCCCCCCTCCCCTGCGGTGCGGAAGTATTTGGAGGAGGTAGTCCGTATACTGCAAGCCAATTCCCTGCATCGGACGACCATCAACTGGGTCGCGTTCAAGCAGAACCTGCTAGCCGAAGCACGCGGCGCCAACACCCTTGAGCAGGCCTACCCAGCGGTTGCAGGTGCCCTCGTGGCCCTAGGCGATAAGCACACCCAGTTTTATGGTGCCCGCCCGGTAAAAGGCCCCGAAATACCCCCTGCCAAGCAGCCCCCGATCTACGCCGACGAGCCGATTCCTGAAGACATCGGCTATATCCGAATTCCTTGGGTGGTCGGCAATCAGCAACAGCTGGCCGTGTATATGACCCACGTGCAAGCCCGCATCAAGGCGCAGGATAAGCGAGAGCTGAGAGGCTGGATTGTGGATTTGCGAGGGAATATGGGCGGGAATATGTGGCCGATGCTCGTGGGGGTAGGGCCAGTGTTGGGCGAAGATACACTCGGCTATTATATTGACGCGAATAACACCAGAACCGCGTGGCAGTACGAAAAAGGCAAGGCCTTGCTAGACGGCGACGTCCGGGCCGAAACAGCTCCGTATTACACGCTGAAGTCGGCCAACCCGGTCGTGGCCGTGCTGACCGATACGCTAACGGCCAGCTCGGGCGAGGCCGTTGCCGTCGCCTTCAAGGCCCGAAAGCACACCCGAAGCTTTGGGGCGGGCACTGGCGGGGTACCGACCAGCAGAAGCCGCTTTGACTTGTCGGATGGGTCCGTTCTCTTGCTGACAACCGCTGTCTTCGCCGACCGCCGCCTGGTACCCTATGGCCACTCACTAGCCCCCGACGAGTTACTCAGGCCAGCAGAGGTAGTGCCGCGAGCCATTCGCTGGATTAGAGAAGAATACCAAGCGAAGAACTACGTGGCCGGGCCAGAGAAACGGTAGCGTCTTCCCGGACTTGATGCTTAATAACCTTCTTGCCAACTAGTCTTTTATAGGCTATAAACGTCGTCTACAAGAGGTAAAAGAGGCCACCCCACCTTGCAATAGCGACGGTTTTCGGCCTCAGGTTTGAGCCTCATTTTCCGTACAGGTTGGCCTTGGTTAAAAGGTTGGTACAAAGGGTAAACAGATAGCGCAACGGTACCTTTGCCTGGCAGTTCCAAGTGGTTACTTCATTCCTTTTCTCCGTTCCTCATAGACATTGCCGTCACTGACGTAGAGCTTAATCCGATTCCACTTACCGGTGCTATCCTGCACAAACTCGACGTGCGCGTTGTCATCCAACACAAACCGATGGGGGGCAATCGGGCGTAATTCAGTGACTAAATTATTGGCCTCTACATTTTTACAGAGAAGCTTGTTACCCGACAGGTACATCGTCAGCGGCCCGTAGGTGCCGGTATAGGGCTGCAGTCGGCTCCCCGGCCCGGCGGAAGTTGGATGCTGGGCCGCTAACTCATCCAGTAAATAGTCCACTTGTCGTTTTTCCTGCTCACTCGATGCCGTTTGGCGTTGCGCGCGCAATGTCAGTTCCCGGGCTTTGTCCAAGGCCTGCCTGGCTTCTACTTGTACATCGGGCACGACCCCGGTACCCTCCCAGTCGGTGTGCGTGACCGGGTTCAGTGACCGAGCAAAGGGAATGAAAACCACGAACCCCTGCCCTACCGAAACCGGCCTGGTAGGGTGCGCCCCGCCGCCCGTGGTCTCCCCAACCACCACGGCACGTTTGGCCATCTGCAGGGCGTAAGCGAAGTCCTCAGCCCCGGAAAACGTGTGGTGGCTGGTCAGAATATACACCGGCATCGACACGGTAAAGGGGACTTTCGCCGGGTCCGCGTAGTATACCGTCGTGTCATTGGTGGACCGAGTAATCAGGTCGTTCAGGTGCGTTTTCTCCTTGAAAAAATAGCTTTCCAGCAGGTTCACCATTTCCGGGCTTCCTCCCATGTTTTCGCGCAAATCAATGATGAGGCGTTGGTGTTGGCTACAAACTGCAGGGCCGCACTGATGGTGGGTTGCGCGCCGACGAGGTCTGGGATAAAGCCCGTAAAGGGGAAGTAGCCAATGTTGCCGGGCAACACCTCTACCTTTCTGAAGAGGTAGTTATTGGCTTTCCAATACTTCTTGGCTTGCGCCATTTCTTCGGGATTCGGCTGCGGGCTTACTCGGCTGTTCTTTGCCAACTCCGGATTGTACTCCACAAACACATGCGGGTCGTGATGGGCCGCTTGCAAATCCGCCTGCAATTGCTTCATGACGTGTTTTGGGTCGGTTGCCAACGCGGCGTACACGTTCTTCTTGGCCTGGCTTTGCACGTACGCGCCCATACGCTGGGCTTTTTCGGGAAATATGTAGTGTTGCTGTAGGCGCAGGGCCACCGAATCCATCAACTGGGGGATATCCACCGCGGGGACTCCGGTGCCTTGCGCCTGGCAAAAGGAAGGAACGACCACGGCCACCAGCAGGGTCAACAAGCGAGGGTACTTCATGGGCAAGGGCAGGGACTTGATAGGGCTACCTTCAGGGCAACCCTTAGTACGAATCATTTCGTAGATGCAAGTATACGAAACGTTTCGTAAGTCTACCTTTCAAAAGCTAGTCACTTCCAAATCGGAGCAACGTTCGCTCTCCATCCCTACTACATACCCCCCCTTTTTTCTGAATCCTCATTCCGTCCGGCCTCACTAGACCACCTCAAAGTGATGAGCTGGGAGCATGCGGTAACGCTCTTTTTGTGTCTACCTTTTGGGTTATTCACAATTAACCTATCACGCAACACCTCCGAAAAGCAATGGCTGCTCTCGAAGCGAAGCTTTCAATTGCTTTAGCTAAACTCCTGCTGTTTTTTGAGGGCAACAGGCCCCTGCTTTGCGCTAGAGTTGGCGGGCTATCGTTAGGCTTTGCCTGGTAGATTGGTAATGCCGCCGAGGCCTTTTTGGCGGGTAGCTTGAGGCCCACCAGCCAGCGGCGTTGCTTGCCCAAGGCGACTTCTACGTTAAGTGACCCGAGGTAGCCGACAGCCCCGCCTTGCCGTGTAGCCAACTCATAAGTTACCACCTGTTGGTCGACCACGTTAGCGGAACTGATGGCGTTGAGTTTATAGAAGCCTGCATATCCTCCTAATCCGAGGGCAAAGCGCACGCGCCGCGTGTTGCCGAAGGGATAGACGAGGCCTTCCGCTTCCACGAACCCGGCGCGATAGTTCTGATTCGGCACCTGCTCAATCCAGCTTCCATAGAGGGGGGTGGAAGCGGTGGGATGGCCGGCGACACCCACGAGTCGTCCGGCCAGCCCGAGGTGGCGAGTCAGCATCGGCGCATATTCCACGGCCAGGCGAGGGCAATGATATTCCCACCCGAGGGTAGAGGTAATGCCTAAACTTGCTCGCAGGTAGGCCACTTGAAAGGGCCGTACGGGAGCGGAAGCATTAGCTGCCCGACCTGGTGCGCTCGGCGCGGCCTCTTGGGCAGCGACTTTGGGCAGGTGCCCGACTGCTAGTAGTAGGGTCAGGGGAATGTGAAGTTTGCGAAACATAGAATTAGGAAAATAAGAGGAAAAGAGCGTCCTGGCTTAAGCCTTATTTTTGGTTATGCGAGTCGCCATATACACGCGGGTATCGACTAAAGATAGAGAGCAAGACCCAGCAAATCAGTTGCATCAACTCCATGCAGTTGCCTAGCAGCATGGCACAAGCTATAAAGTATAGGGATTGCACTAGAGTCCGAAGACTTGTGATTGTCGTGGAAAGTCAGCAGTGCGTATCAAGAGGTCTTAGCACATACCTGTGCCCGCGTACAACGGCAGCGGGGTCGGTCTCCTACCCTTTAGCAATCCACAGCGGCCAACCTAGTTGCCTCTCACTCTGCCCGCAGGCTTAGCACGGGGTTGCGGCGGGCGGCGCGCCAGGCCTGCACACTTACGGTGAGCCAGGCAATGAGTAGGGCGCCCATGCCGGCTGCAGCGAAGTACCACCACTGCCACGCCACGCGGTAGGCAAAGCCTTCCAACCACCGCTCCATGAGCAGGTAGCTCAGAGGCAGCGCCAGGACGATGGCCACGACGACCAGCCAAGTGAGGCTGCTGGTCAACAACCACACGATACCCAGCTCACTTGCGCCCAAGGCCTTGCGGATGCCAATTTCCTTGCGCCGCCGCTCGGCGGTGAAGGCGGCTAGGCCTAGCAGGCCTAGGGCGGAAATGAGAATGGCCAGCCCGGCAAAGTAGCGGGCGAGCACCGCCACCCGCCGCTCGGCCACGTACTGGGCCTGGTAGTCGGCGTCCAGAAACGTATAGTCGAGCGTAAAGCCGGGACTGTAGGCGGCGTACAGTTGCTGGAGTCGCGCAATCGTGGCCTGCTCCGCGTTAGGCTGGAGCTTCACGAGCACCGTGTTAATCTGGGGGTCGAGCTTGAGGAGCAGGGGTTTGATTTTTTTCGTGCAGGGACTCGTAGTGGAAGTCGCGGACCACGCCCACGATGCGGGCGCCGTCGAGCTGTTGGCCCACAGGGTCGGGCATCCCCAGGCCGGCCACCAGGGCCTGATTGACGAGGATGGCGGCGCTGTCGGCGCGGAACTGCGGCGCAAAACTGCGGCCCGCTACCAGGTGCATGCCCATCGTTTCCAACAGGTCGTAGTTGACCAGCATTGTCGCTACTGGCAGGCGCTTCCCCCGCCAGTTCGTCTCCTCCACGTGGCGCCCCCCTAGGAAACCGCCCAAGACGGTAGACGCCTGCACGACGCCGGGCAATTTCTTCACCTCGGCCAGAAATGCCGTCTGCTGGCGCGCCGCCTTGCCGCCCGTATCAAAGCGGAGCACATGGGCTTTGTCGTAGCCCAGCGGCTGGTGCTGCACAAACGCCAACTGCGCATTGACGACCACTACGGCCACGATGAACAGGACTGAGAGCGTGAATTGCAGCACGACCAAGCCCTGCCGCGTCCACACGTCGCCGGCCTTGGTCGGCAGCTTGCCTTTCAGCACAGCCGCCGGCTCGAAAACTCGATAGGTAAAACGCGGGGTAACTGCCCGCCAGAGCCCCGTAACCACGCTCGCGC
>NZ_JZIR02000188.1:0-1721 GCF_000961955.2 Hymenobacter sp. AT01-02 | reverse complement strand
GCCGCCGAACGGCGTCCCCCATTCGCGCCCCCCCCAAGGAATGTGGATGATTGGGATTCTGGTGTGGATTATCAGCAGCGGCCTACGCATTACTAGCGAGCTGTTTGAAACCGAGCGGGCCAAGCGTGAATTGGAAAACAACCACCTCTCGGCCGAACTAGCGTTTCTGAAGTCGCAGGTGAGCCCGCACTTCCTCTTCAACACGCTCAACAATATCTATTCGCTGGCGCATTTGAAATCAGATGATGCCCCGGAGGCCATTATGCAGCTTTCTCAACTCATGCGCTACATGCTGTATGAGTCGAATGCGGCGCGGGTACCTCTGATGCGGGAAGTAGAGTACTTGCGCAACTACATGGACCTGCAGCGCCTGCGCCTCGACCCCAGCCAGGTAGACATTGAGTTTACAGTGAATGGGGCTTTGGATGGAAACCTCATCGAACCCATGCTGCTGATTCCGTTCGTGGAAAATGCGTTTAAGCATGGTATCAGCTTCCAACACCCTTCCCGCATTGCCGTGCACCTCACCGTGCGCGCCGATACACTACTATTTACGGTGCGCAACTCCCGCTTCCCGGAAGTGCCTACCGCCACCCACGACCCCAATTCGGGCATTGGACTGCCCAACGTGCGCCAGCGCCTCAACCTGCTTTACCCTGACCGGCATCAGTTGCAGCTGCATCAGACGAGCAACGAATTTATTGTAGACTTAACCCTAACGATGGCCTATGCTGCGGTGCCTGCTAGTTGACGACGAACCCTTGGCCCTGCGCCTACTCACAAATTACGTGGAGCGTGTGCCTTTCCTGGAGCTGGTGGGCACCTGCCGGAGCGCGCTGGAGGCAATGGCCGTGCTGCAAAAAGAACGGGTAGATGTGCTGTTTCTCGACATTCAGATGCCCGACCTGACGGGGGTAGAATTCGTGCGCAGCATGCGTCCGGAGGCCCTCGTTATCTTCACCACGGCTTATGAGGCCTACGCGCTGGAAGGTTATAACCTGGATGCCGTAGACTACTTAGTAAAGCCCATTGCCTTTGAGCGATTCGTGAAAGCGGCCCAAAAAGCACAGGACCGCCTTGCGCCGCGTGGTGGAGCCGAGGTAGCACCGCCTGCCCCTACGCCGGCTGCTCCGGTGGCGCCCACCCCCCATCCCGCCGATGATTTTATCTTCGTGAAAGCGGACTACCACACCCAACGCATTAACCTGCGCGACATCCGTTACTTGGAAGGGCTGAAAGATTACATCAAAATCTTTGCCGGGGCCAAGCCCATTCTAACCCTCAATTCCCTGAAAGCATTTGAGGACCGGCTACCAAGCCATGACTTTGTGCGCGTGCACCGCTCCTATATAGTAGCGCTCAGCTGGATTGACTCTATTCGCAAAAACCGCATTTATATGGGCGAGGCCATCATCCCCATTGGCGACTCTTACGCCGATGCCTTTCACAAGCTCATTGAGGAACGCAACATGCACTAGCCAAGCAGTGCAGTGCTGCGCTACCCAAGGCTACTACCCCAAAGCGCCACGGAGGCAGCACAAATGGTTTGTGCTGCCTCCGTGGCGCTTTGGGGTAACTACCAACTCACCAGCCTTGCCTTCAGGCTTTCTTACTGCACCCGCGTGAGATAAACTCGTAGTTTGATGGGGTTCGTAACGTTGGCCGTGCCGCCCAGTATTGCCCGCTCGGGTGTGTCGGGCGAAGTGGAGGACAGCAGGAGC